>JAUVZJ010000060.1 GCA_030602585.1 Candidatus Methanophagales archaeon
GCTAAATGAGGAGGTCAGACCTCTTGGACAGGATATCTGGAAGACTTAATAACACTGTACGATGTAATGAACCTAATTCAGCAAATAACACTTACCTATCTAATGAGCTTTTTTACTTACCTATGTATTGAGCCCTTCCAACTAAACAAATACAGAAAGGCTATTGAGGGAAGATGAAAACGAAAGTGGCATGGAATGAGTTGAAGTTTGGAGAAAGAACGTTTTTTCCGGTGGCGAGAAAGTTGGAAGAGATGAAGGAAGTTATATTGGATAAGAGTTTTTTAGCGAGTGCGAACATGGATATGGAGCTGTATTACATGTTCAGGGATGTATCGAAGGACGAGGAGGACGATAAGAGGATAAAGGAAAAAGGGCTGAGATATGACATCACTATTATTCCTGCGAATACGCTCGGTGCGGAATTTGTTAAAACCGCAGGACACTATCATCCGTTTCTGCCCGATTCTGACGTAACGTATCCAGAAATATACGAGGTATTAGAAGGCGAAGCGCATTACCTTTTACAGCGCAGGGAGGAGGAACGAGGTATCGAAAAGATAACGGACGTAGTGGTGGTAAAGGCGAAAAAAGGTGATAAGGTCATTATTCCGCCCTATTATGGGCACGTTACGATAAACCCATCTGAAGCGACTTTAAAGATGGCAAACTGGGTTGCAAGCGTGTTCTCCTCGATATACGAGCCTGTGAAGAGAAGAGGCGGTGCTGCCTATTTTGAACTGACAAATGGCGAGTTTATAAAGAACGATAATTATGAAGATGCGCCGGGTATTAGATTCCTGAAGCCTTCGGATACATGGATAAAGGAAACAGGGCTAAGCAAAGAGGTGGCGATGTATGAACTAATTAGAGAACCCGAAAAGCTGGAGTTTCTTATAAATCCCGCCTATGTGTTTGATTGAATTTCTCTTCACCGAAAGACCTGCGCCTTCCTTAACCAGTCTATATCCGAGTGATACAAATCCCTTATGTCTGTCAACCCTAAACTAAGCATAGCCAATCGCCCGATGCCGAGCCCCCATGCTAAAACCGGATATTTCAGTCCTATCGGGTTCGTCACCTCTTCCCTGAACACGCCTGCACCACCCAATTCTAACCATCCTCTCTCCGGCATATACACCTCCACTTCCACTGATGGCTCGGTATAAGGGAAATAACCGGGACGAAATCGTATCGAAGGGAACCCCATCTTCTTGTAGAACGTTGCGAGTAAACCCAGCAAGTTGCTGAATGTTACGCCTTTGTCCATGACAATCCCTTCTAACTGGTCGAATTCGGGAATATGCGTTGCGTCAATTGTTTCACGACGATAAACGCGGTCTATGCAAAAGACCTTCACCGGCGGCTCTTGATGCGATGCTAAATAACCCAGAGTAATAGCAGTGGTATGCGTCCTCAGCAGCAGCTCTTCACCTAACTCGCTTCTCCATTCACCACCCCACCCCGTGGAATTTAACGAGCCACCGTGCTCGTGCATTTGTTTAACGTTTTTTATCAATTCCTTGCTCGCTTCTATCCGCTTTCTCATACCCAAATAAAATGTATCCTGCATCTCACGTGCCGGATGGTCTTGCGGCACGAATAACGCATCGAAATTCCAAAACGCACTCTGGACGAGTTCTCCTTTTATTTCCGTAAATCCCATCTCCGTAAAAATTCGTCTCATCCTGTCTAAAATCCGCTGATAAGGATGTATCTTCGCCGCGAAAGCTTCTTTTGATGGTAGATTCACATCGTATCGCTTGAACTTGCGCTCGCGCCATGAGCCCGTCCGTATGAGTTCAGGCGTTAGCTGCGCTATTTCCTCCTCAATCGAGATACCGTGGGAAACGACTTCGTGTCCTGCTTCTGTAAGCGTTATTTTTCTCTCGGTATGTGCCCTATGCGTTAACAACTTCCTTTGTCCAACTAACGTTACAAAGCCACTTATCTCCCCGGGTACTACTTTTATTTTTAATTTTACCTTTGATATTTCCTTTAATACCCGATTTCTCAATATTGTCCGCTCTATTTCTCCTTTACTAACAATATTCAGTATCACCTCGTCAATTCCCAAATGCACATCAGGCGGAATAATGTTATCGGGATATGAAACAGAGCCCATTAGGATGTAAACTTTTCTACCTTTTTTTTCCTCAATTTTCGCCCAATTTTTTTTCTTTAACCAGGTTGTTGCAATATTCGCTTCCTTCTCATCTTGAAACGCATTTTTCAATTTTTCAACAGTTGCTTCTTTCCGCTCTATCAAAAAATCCAGTGCTCTCTTCTCTGGTAGCCCTTTCTCTGCGTATTCTTTACCTTCCTCCGTCAAGCGATAATACTCCTTCTTTTCCTCTTTTATTTCGCAAAGCCCCTTCTCAGCGAGCATAAAAGCAGTTTGCATCACCGCATCTTCGTTTATGCCTGTCTTTTCCGATAGCGTTTTTTGGTTCCACTCGCCACCCTCCTCTCCGAGAGCAAGCAGAACTCTCTTTTCGGTTGCTGTTAGTTCTGCAGTTGCTATGTCTTCTTTCCTTGTCATGCTATGCTCTATTAACCTTACGATAATTATATATTCTGGGTAAGTTAAACTTTACTTTTGCTTTTATTGCCTTGAGACCTTTTTAAGCCCTTTCTTCTAATTGCTCCACTTTTCACTGTTTAAATAAGAAACAGCACCAGTACAAAGGAAATAATATTAGCACTGTTTACAGTAGTTCTGAAAGTAGCTCCGGTTTTGTGATACTCCAATTTTATAATAATTTAAATATGAATTTATTCTTAATCTTGACTTTTTCTAAATACCCTAACTCAGTCAAATGCAGAAGATCATTACGAGCAGTATCATAAGCCACATTATAAGTCGTCATTATTTCATTAATAACAAAATTTTTCTCGGGAGTATTCATAAATTCTTTGAGTATTTCTGCTTGACGTAAATTTATATCTTTAATACCGTGGATTAAATTAAGAACTTCTGAATATTCTTCTTGTTTTTTTCTAATATAAGCTTCCATATCATGAAGAGCGTTCTCAATTGCATTCAAATTGTAATTAATAAAATATGTAAGATCATTTTCATCCGTCTCAGTATAGAAATAGGCTAAACCATATTTCCTTTTCGATCGTAAAATAATCCTAGAAACGGACATATATTCAAATAGCCAATATCCTCTTGAGAGCACATACCAGTAAAAAATCGTTCTTGCAGTTCTTCCGTTGCCATCATTAAACGGGTGAATATAACCAATGAGGAAATGAAGAGTAATTCCCTTAATTACTGGATGAATAAACTCTCCATCATCGTTACTTGCAAATTTACAAAACTCTTCCATTAGACCTCCTATTTTTTTATAATCCGGAGGGATATGATAAATCTTCCCATATTCTAAAGGGTCTCCAACAATAATATCATTGGTATCTCTAAAGCGACCTTCATCATTTTTATCTCTGAGAGTATCTTTTGTAATATCTTTATGTAATTCAAGGATTGTTTCAAGTGTTAGTGTTTTATCTTTCATTTTTGGTATTTTTTGCATGGTTTCATAACCACTAATAATCATCTGCTCAGAACAGTTTCTGGGTTTTTTCTTCAGTCTCAATAGTTCTTTTGCAATTTTTCTAGTTGTGACTGCCCCTTCTAACTGACTTGAAGCAATAGCCTCTTCCATTAATGAACCAATAATATAACGACTTTTACCCTCGGTATTTACGGATTCCAAGCCCGTTTCTAAGTGACCTGCTGCACCTTTATCCATAAGATGAAGTTTTCTTAGGACATCGTTCAAAAGAAGGTATTTAAATGTCCAACCATTAAATTTAAATGATTTATACTGCTGTGAGCGAAATAATTTAATAAGAGCCCAGATGTGTTCTAGATTTATATTATTCGGGCATTTTTTATAGCGAAGTTTATCCCAGGGTATATAGTCTTGATTACACTTTATAATAAAATCGTAGACCGTTTTATTGTCTAATAACCTAAAAACTTGTTCGCTATTCGCTTCAAGAATGTCAAGTAATTTCTTTGGTTTCTCTGGAACTTTCATATTTATACAGAATATTCGTTCATTTATAAACCTTTCTACCAATTTGGTAGTTTTTGGTAGATTGTTGGTAGTTTATTCATCTTCTATGCGGATATCTACTTTTTCACCTTCCAATCATCTCACCATATACCTCAATCCCCTTCCTAATATCCTCCTCCTTCAAGAACCCATGCGGTGTCGGCACTTCAAAAATCCGCTTCGGTATGCGGAGTTTGGAGAGGTTAAACCCTTCTCTGAACTTAAAGTCCATTTTGGCACGATGAATATCTCTCCCAAGGTCATCTAATTTCTCCGCAGTCCCGTTTTCTACCCCTATTGCGTTTAAAGCCTTCGTTATTGCTTCCGCAGAGTAAACTTTCCTTGCGAAGAAGCACACCACGAGGCTTGACAATATTTGTCTCCATTCTTCTTCCTTTAATAACTCTTTCACCACTTCTTCAATAGTAAATTCTTTCCCTATTAACTTCTGGTCGAGGTCGTACCCCGCGGAATCAAGATGGCTGTGCCTTGCACCCGTAAGATTGTTTAAGTAACATGCAATTCCGGTATGGTATTCCGGCATCTCGTTTCCGCCAAATGCGAGTGCATAATCCTGCCCGCCGTAAACGCTTGATGCATATTCAGAGCCCTTAGCCAGATTTTGATAGAATTCAGTTGGCATCTCCACGATTTTAGTTATCGCCTCGGAATAGACATTAACATCGCCCCAGTGGAACTCAAGACCATCGGTATGCTCCATCGTTATTATCCCCTTCTCATACGCCTCCGTCGCCCATGCTAATATCACGCCGGTGCTCATCACGTCCATGCCAACCTTATCAACTGCATCAATCAGCATCAGACAATCCTCGGCGCTCTTCATTCCAAGCATAAAACCGGTTGCCCAAATCGGCTCGTTGTCGTAAGAAATGGTTGTGGTCTTGAAATAATAGCCAGGCTCGTAAAGTTCGCGGAGCGATGCTAAATGAACACAACCTATCGGGCAATGCGAGCATGAAACTCGTCTCGAAAGAAACATCTCGGCAAAGTTCTCACCTGATAATTCTCTCGCAATCTCCTCCGGTGCACTCGCAGATTTTAAATTCTTGTATGCCATTCCACCGATTTTATTCAAATCATAAATCTTCCCGGAAGTGCCTAAATCATGATATTTCTCCATCGCATCCGTTTTAACCACAACGTCATGTATTTCATCATAAACCTTCTTGTATTCCTTCCTTTTATCTTTTGGTATCTCTACGCTCTTATCCGCAGATACAATCAGGGCTTTCAGTTTCTTCGAACCCATCACCGCACCTAAACCAAGCCGCCCAAAATGACGATATGTTTCGCATACTGCACAAGCATACCTCACCTGTCTTTCACCCGCTCTTCCAATCCGTATAATGGTTCTTACACCTGCGCCTTTCTCTACTTCTCTTAAAATCCTGCCTACTGTTACTGCGTCCATACCCCAGATAGAGGAAGCATCTCCAAACTTTACTTCGTCACCGTGTATCGCCAGGTATATCGGAATGTCACTTGAACCTTTGAGGACTATCGCGCCGTAACCCGCAAGTTTAATAGCCATCGCACTTCTTCCACCGCAGTGGCTTTCACCAAGATTACCTGTTAATGGCGATTTGAACATCGCTACGGTCTTGGAAGCCGAAGGAAATAGTGCCGTAAGAGGCCCAACGGCGAAGATTATCGGATTATCTGCACTTAAAGGGTCTATACCACTCCGGCATTCTTCCTCTAAAAGTTTTATCGCAACTCCCGAACCACCAAGATACGCATCAAATAAATCCCCCCTGTCTTCTATTTTGATGTCTTTTTTCGTTAAATCAATATACAGAACCCTGTTCATATCCTTTGCTTTCATTAACATTTTTATTCTTATTCCTCCTCTTATGCCCCTGTCTTAATCTCAACCATACCAATGGCATTATGCACACAATAATCCTCGCACTCACCACAGTATTTGCACACGATAGGCTTGTTCTTCTCGTTATCCCAGAAAATAGCGCCCAGGATACAGGATTGCGCACAAAAACCACACCCTATACATTTATCCTCGTTCAATATCACGCCCACGCCTTCTTTTCGCTCCCTTAAAGCACCCGTGGGACAGACTTTTGTGCATGGCGGATTCTCACATGCCCGACAGACGATAATCACAAAACCTCTTTCTATGCCACCCGCGGACCTCACCCCTATCGCCGATTTGTCAAAGCCACCTCTTCCTACCCTTCTCGAACATGCAAACATACATCCCATGCACCCAATGCATTTGTTCACATCAAGCGCCGCTAATTTTTTTGCCATTCTTGTATATGATAAACACCTTATTTACTCTTTCTTATATTTAAAGGCATCGGTCAAGAATGGATAACGAGGTCGAGACAATTTACGGTCGGATGACCTATGAAAAGTCTGGGGAAGAATATAAGAAGCGACAGCGTAAGAGAAGGAAAGAAAGCAAATCTTACCTTACCTGAATAGGTCATCCTCCTTATTGAACAAAACCTCTTTTATGGCACTTTCGCATCTCTTCAACTTCAAACCACGCACAATCACGATTGGCATGCTCTCTTTGAATTCGCCCATTACTAAATTTGCAGCCGCGCATATCTCATCTGCAATCGCCTCTTTAGTTATCCGTGCGATTTTTCCAAATCTGTCCTCCTCGCCTCTTCTGTCCAGTATAGCGGGAATGCCGGAAACACCTATGCAGGTTCCTAATACGCCGTTTCTGAATGCTCTACCGAAAGAATCGGAAATTAAGACTGAAATTTCTTTGCCACTTCGCGCCTCTATTTCCTTTTTAAGCCGGAGAGCACTTCTCTGGGGGTCGTCAGGTAATAAAACTGCTTTTCCTTCCTCAACGTTAGATTCATCAACACCGGCGTTTGCACAAACAAATCCATGCTTTGTCTCTACTATAATATGTTCTTTCGTCGTTCTTATGATTTCTTTTGCCTCATTGAGTATAAGTTGAACGATTTTTGCGTCTTTTGCCGTTTCTTTTGCCTTTCTTTCCGCTTCAACGCTCACTTTCACACCGAAAAGGTCAACGACCCTGCCTTCGCTCTTTGATATTATTTTAGAGGTAAAAACTACTGAATCGCCGTCTTCTAATTTCACTTTTTCCGCTTCCAATGCGTCAAAAAATAATGCGGTTAGATCGTCGCCTTCTTTTATCTCCGGAAGACCCGTTATGCCCATTATCTCCAGATGGTCCGGGAATTCAAACCTTTTCTTTTTCATTCTTCCTTTTCTTTCTTAAGTAGCGGAGAACTTTAAATTAAACTTAAACCTTTCTTTAAAAATAGGGAGGATAAGACAAAAGATGAAAAAAGAGCTGATGGATATACTCGCCTGTCCGATGTGCAAGGGAGATTTGGAATTGGGTATAGAAGAGGAGGATGAAAAGGGAGAGGTAGTAGTTGGTAGTTTATATTGCGGGAAATGCGACGAGCGTTATCCCATAGAGGAGGGTATTCCTAATCTATTGCCGCCGGAGCTAAGGCAAAGCTCTGAGTAAAGTTTGCAATTTACATTTTTCATTATCCATTATTGCCATCAGGCGATTAAGGTAGGGGTAGGGGCAGGGAGATGGAAAGGATACAGCAGAGAATATACCTGGGTAGAAAGGATTTGAACTCGATAGAATTTGAGCATGAAGTACTGAGGATTCCGCTGAGAGCAGGCGAGGAGACGAGCTTCGAGATGCATATAACTAATCATGGAGAGCCAACGCATGTGCATTTTTCGCTTGGCGAGGAGATAAAAGACAATGTGATGGTATTGCAGGATAAGGTGTATGTAATAGACGAGGAGAAGATAGCCGCGATTGTAAAACTGCCAAAGAGCTATGCTGGGGCGGTAGATGAGTTGGGCAGCGGAGAAATATTCGTAAGTGCCGGGTATGGAGCAACGAAGAAGAGTTTTTTCGTGGAGATAGTAGAAACAAAAGAAAAGAGAAAGAGGAAAGAGAAAGAGGAGAAGGAAGAGGTAAAAGAGCGGGAGGGAGAGCAGGAATTGGAAGTTGTGAGGAGAAAGGAAAAAAAGAAATTTAAGGTATCAGCGGAGGAGCGAGTTTTTTTAATGCAATTGGCGGTGTCAGCAGTTGCTGCGATTTTCTTTTTTGCGATTTTCTTTTTTATTATCTGTTTCCCGCCCAGTTCACCGTTTTATTTGTTTGTCAGCGCTTTAATCGCCTCTTTGATTTTCGTCTTTATCGTTATTTATAATTTCTAAATTTAAGGTAAGTGAGTGAGGACTGAAGTGAAGATGAAGTATATAGTAGTGACCGGAGGCGTGATGAGCGGGCTTGGAAAAGGCATCACAATGGCTTCCATCGGTAGAATATTGAAGAGCAGGGGATATAAAATCGTGCCAATAAAAATTGACCCTTACATAAACATAGATGCCGGAACGATGAATCCGTTTCAGCATGGTGAAGTGTATGTTTTGGGGGATGGAGCGGAGGTTGACCTCGATTTAGGGCATTACGAAAGGTTCATGGATGTGGAACTGGGAAGAGAGCATAATATAACCACTGGTATCGTTTATTCCGCAGTGATAGAGCGTGAAAGGAAAGGTGAATATTTAGGGCAGACGGTGCAAATAATTCCGCATGTGACGAATGAGATAAAGGCACGGATAAGGGGGGTTGCGGTGAAAAGTGGTGCGGATATATGCCTGGTGGAAATAGGTGGCACGGTTGGCGATATAGAGAGCATGCCGTTTTTGGAAGCTGTCAGGCAGATGCAGGGAGAGGAGAACGGAAACGATTTTCTTTTCGTTCACGTTACTTTAGTGCCGTTCACAACGCTGAAGGAGCAGAAAACGAAGCCTACACAGCACTCCGTGAAGGCACTTCGTGAATTAGGGCTTCAACCTGATATAATCGTATGCAGATGTAAAAAGACACTAAAAGAGGATGTGAAAAAGAAAATAGCGATGTTCTGTAATGTGAAAAAGGAAGCGGTGATCAGTGCACCAGATACGGAGGATATATACGAGGTGCCGCTATTGCTGGAGAAAGAAGGCATTGCCGCTCACATAATGGAAAAGCTGCAGTTAGAGCAGGTAAAGGAAGACCATGAATGGGAGAAGATGGTAGAGCGGAGGAGAAAATCATCTCACGGTAAAAAAATAAGGGTGGCAATAGTTGGGAAGTATGCGGAGTTAGAGGATTCGTATTTGAGCATAAAGGAAGCGATAAAGCATGCGGCTACGGAGTTAGAATGTAAAGTAGAGACGAAATGGATAGAAGCGGATGATTTAGAAGGTGCAGGCGGTTTAGACTCGTTTTTTGATGACGTTCAAGGAATACTCGTCCCTGGCGGTTTTGGCGTTCGTGGTGCGGAAGGGAAAATAAATGCGATAGAATATGCGAGAGCGAATAAGATTCCATTTTTAGGATTGTGCTTTGGATTCCAGTTAGCGGTGATAGAAGCGGCGAGGAACATCGCAAACCTGAAGGATGCAAATAGCTCTGAACTCTCTGAAACACCGCATCCGGTAATAGACCTGTTGGAAGAGCAAAGGGATGTGAATGAGAAAGGAGGGACGATGAGGTTGGGTGATTATGAGGTGTTCATAAGAGGAGATACGTTAGCGGAGAAGGTATATGGGGAAAAGAAGGTGGTAGAAAGACACAGGCACAGGTATGAGGTGAATCCTGCGTATATAGAAAGAATAGAAAGCGGAGAAGTGGTTTTCTCTGGCACTGATAGAACTGGCGTGAGGATGGAGATATTGGAGATTCCACAGCATCCTTTTTTCCTTGCCACGCAGTTTCATCCGGAATTCAAGTCGAGACCGAACAAGCCGCCACCACCGTTTAAAGCGTTTTTAGAGGCGTGTATGCGAAAGCATTAGTAGGGTTTTCTATCTAAACAATTCAGAATTTATTTGGTGCTCATGCAAAAATTTTGCTGAATAACGCATAATCTATGTAGAATCCAAGTGCTCTCAGTTTAAAATACAACTCCTCCGGGCTTTCTTTTAATTCGCCGACTTTGTAAATTTTCCTTAAAATGGACAACGCCCCAATTACAGTTAGTCCCAAATCAGAAGACAATCTTCTTGCCTTTTTGTCATCTAAGCAAATCACTTTATCCTTATCCAAAGCAAGCCTGACCGCAGAAGATTCCCCTCTTCCCAGAAAGGGAAATTCAACATCAATATCCTCACGCTTTAACCTCTTAGAATCCAACATTTCTCTAATTTTTGTCTTCACCTCGTCATCCTTCAGTTCTACCTCTTTAAGCACTCCAAGTGGAACTTCTATCTCTTCAAAAAATTCCAATGCATTATCCATGTATACTAATCCGTATGTATAATTTGGAACTTTTGTGTCAATAGACTGGCTAATTCTTGATGATGTACGTCCAAATTGTTGAAGAAACACTCCGTTGCATCGAAAAATTGGCTAAAATCCGCGTGATAGGTGTTATTCACCA
>JAUVZJ010000086.1 GCA_030602585.1 Candidatus Methanophagales archaeon
TTGGCGTGGATTACCTGGAATTTTATCATTTCCTTGAGGGCATTGTGAATTATCCGAAATGGAAGGATATGGTTGACTACCGGAGCAAACACAGGAGGATAAAGCATAATAAACCCGTTTGGTGTGATAAAAATAAAATTCGTACGGCGTTTAACAAACTGTTTAAAAAATTTCAAAATGCCGCTATTGTGGTTTCGTATAGGTCAGATGGCATACCTTCTATTGAGAGTTTAACAAGAATTTTAGAGAAGTATAAGCCAGTAGTGAGAGAAGCAAGATATGGTGGTTACAAGTATGTGCTCAGTAATAACAATTCTGAGGAGTGTTTGCTCATTGGATTGGATGAGAATGCGGTTTGAAAGTATAGTGACAATGACGAAGTTTAGTTCGAAGAATCCTGCGAAAACCTTTTTTCTATTGACCGTGCATGCTTTTCCATACCTTCCGCTTTGGATAAACTCACCACTACGTCCTTTATTTTCTTTAACCCTTCCTTATCCAACCACTGTATAGCAATTCGACGCATAAAATGGTCAACGTCAAGCCCTGAGAATAACCGCGCATAGCCCGCGGTTGGAAGCACGTGATTCGCTCCCGTTGCATAATCACCCGCCGCTACTGGCGAATAATTGCCTACGAACACCGACCCCGCATTTTTTATTCGCTTCAAAACTTCCATCAGCTCTTTTACCATTATTTCAAGATGTTCAGGTGCATATTCGTTCGCAAATTCTATGCACTCCTCCATGCTATCCCCGAGTATTATCCAATTTTGTTCCTGCTCCTCCTTACCGGGTTCAGCCATAATTTCACGCTCCACTTCCGCTGCTATCTTTGTCGAGTCGGTAAGAAGAACAGCCAGTGATTTCTCTCCATGCTCTGCCTGTGCAAGCATATCAGCAGCAATGAAAGAAGGATTCGCAGTTTCATCCGCAATTATCAAAATTTCCGAAGGTCCAGCCGGGAAGTCTATCTCCACACCGTCCGCGCGAACAAGCATCTTCGCTGCTGTTACATACACGTTCCCCGGTCCGACTATTTTTTGCACCATAGGAATTGTTTCGGTCCCAAAAGCGAGAGCTGCAATCGCCTGCGCACCTCCTACCTTGTATATTCGCGTCGCTCCTGCGAGATTCGCCGCAATTAAAGTAAGAGCGTCCACATTACCATCCTTCCCAGGCGCTGTGCATACCACTATCTCGCCTACACCGGCTATCTTCGCAGGAATCACGCACATCAGAGCAGTGCTGAAATACGACGCTGGAACATAAGCGCCAACCACGTCAAACGGCACATACTTCTCGCCAATGAACACACCTTCACCAAATTCTTCTACCCATGCTCGCCTCTTCTGCCGGTAATGGAAATTTCTTATCGCCGCAGATGCTTCTTCGATACACCTCAGCGTATTTTTATCCACACTCCTTTTTGCAGCTTCAATCTCTTCCTTCCCCACTTCTATTTCCTTCAGTTTTACGAAGTCAAATTTTTCAGTGTATTCCAGCAGTGCCTCATCTCCCCTGTTCTTTACCTCTGTGATTATTTCTTTCACAACAGGCATAACTGCCGCTATGTCAAGCGTTCTATTGAAAAAATCCCTGTTTTCGTGCATCTCTTTTAGCTTCTTTATCATCTTCTCTCTATCCTAATTTTGTAATGAAAATAATTCTTTTGGTAAAGCTTTTCTTTCTAAGAAAAGGTTCCAAAATATCTATTCTCCTCATAATTCCATATATACCAAATAAATATTTAAATGATTTTGTATACGTGGAATATCTTTTCTGTAAATTTAATTTATATAAATTATAAGAAAGAAGCTTTATTTATTCCACTCTAAATAAAGAATAAAGAACAAAGAATGGGGGTATAAAGATGACAAATTCGATGGAGAAGGATGAGGGTATTAGCTTCAGTATTCCAATCCCTGAAGGTGTGACTCTCAGCGTAAATGTAAGAACGGTGAAGGCGGAAGGTCCGAAAGGGGCAACAGAGCGAGAATTATGGCATCCCGGCGTGCATATACAGGTAGAGCAAAAGGACGACAGCAATGAAGTCATTATAAAAAGCGATTCTTCAAGGAAGAAGACAAGAGCTATCACAGGAACTTATGCATCTCACATCAAAAACATGATTACAGGTGTGAAGGAGGGTTTTTTCTATAAATTGGCGATTGTGCATGCTCATTTTCCTATGCAGGTAGCTCTAACAAAGGAGGGCAATGCCGTATTGGTTTCAAATTTCTTAGGTGAAAGAAAACCGAGGATAGCAAAGATTGTAGAAGGTGTGAAAGTGGAAATAAAAGGCAGAGCGATTATTGTTTCCGGAATAAATAAGGAGGCGGTTGGGCAGACTGCGGCGAACATAGAACAGACGACAAAGATAAGAGGCTATGACCCCAGGGTCTTTCAAGATGGGATTTATTTGGTGGATAAAGGCGTTGGCGCTGGTTTGTAGAAACGGAACGAATCGAAAACTTTTTCTTTGTTAATACTTCCCTTTTATAGATTATGCCAGAGATAATAGAAGGGGTAAGCCCCACGAGGATGGAATTGTTGAAGTTGCGAAGAAGAGAGAAGTTAGCGGAGAAGGGGCACGATTTGCTTCGTGAAAAAAGAGATGCGCTTATTGCTGAATTCTTGGACGTGGTGGGCGAAGTAAGGGATGCACGGAAGGAAGCGGAGGATAAGTTAAAAGAGGCTTTTGATTATTTAATCATTGCTCAAGCGTGGTTAGGCGTGGAGGAAGTGAGGCAATTGTCTTTGATGACTGCACAGGAAATCCCACTGGATTTCTCTTCACGAAGCATAATGGGTGTGCATGTGCCAGTCCTGGAATTGCCGGGCGAATTAGCGAGGAAAGTTACGGAGCGAGGATATGGTTTTATGGATTCGTCTGCCGCAGTGGACAAATGTGCTAAAAGCTTTGAAGAAGCATTGGAAAAGATAATTAAACTTGCTGAGCTGGAGGAAGCGGTGAGAAATCTCGCTGGCGAGGTGGAGAAGACAAAAAGAAGGGTGAATGCGCTTGAATATGTGATGATTCCAAGATTAAAAACGACGAGGAAATACATACAAATGCGATTAGAAGAGATGGAACGTGAGAATTTCACAAGATTGAAGAAGATAAAGGCGATGCTGGAAAGAAGAGAAAGGTAGGTAATAGCTATCAAGTCCCATCCTCTCTTCTTGCGTCATAAAAGTTCCAAAAATTCTTCTATTGTTAAACCTGCCTCTTTTATTATAGCTCTTTTGATAACATCGGGTTTGGGGCATAATCCACAAATGTATTCTTAGGAAGTTTAAACATCGTTGAACTTGTATTTTTTCAAAATCAACCTTGAGAAGTAGTTTTTTATTCCCCGTGATATGCATTCAATCACTAATCATTCCAATTTCGTCC
>JAUVZJ010000049.1 GCA_030602585.1 Candidatus Methanophagales archaeon
TTGGCGTGGATTACCTGGAATTTTATCATTTCCTTGAGGGCATTGTGAATTATCCGAAATGGAAGGATATGGTTGACTACCGGAGCAAACACAGGAGGATAAAGCATAATAAACCCGTTTGGTGTGATAAAAATAAAATTCACACGGCGTTTAACAAACTGTTTAAAAAATTCCAAAATGCTGCTATTGTGGTTTCGTATAGGTCAGATGGCATACCTTCCATTGAGAGCTTGACAGGAATCTTAAAGAAGTATAAGCCGATAGTGAGAGAAGCAAGGTATGGGAGTTACAAGTACGTGCTCAGTAATAACAATTCTGAGGAGTGTTTGTTGGTGGGGTTAGATGAGAAGGGATGACGTAGGGTATTGCAGACGAGACGAAAGCTCTTGAAGCCCGAAGAGGTAAGGGAAGTGGAGAAAGAGGTTTTGGTTGACACTGGCGCTACAATGCTGACACTACCGGAGGAAGTTGTGGAAGAATTAGGACTCACCAGGGGTAGATTTATTACAGCCAGTTATGCAGATGGCTCGAAAAAGAGGGGACAGATCGCCAGAGGAATTAATATTGAGGTTATGGGCAGAGAGGCGGAAGTGGAATGCGTGGTGGAAGCGCCGGGAACTCAAATTCTGCTGGGTCAGATACCTTTAGAAGCGATGGATTTGATCGTTGACCCAAAGACCGGGAAATTGATACCACGCCCGGAATCGCCTGATATGCCATTGATAGATATTCTGAGGGTAGAGGTTTAGGAGGCGATATAGAAGGAAAATGAAAATTGAACATGAGCAATGCAGAGCTTTCTCTGACTCCGATGGATACTGTGTTGGTGCCTGTGTGTGTTGAAAATTTCGAGATGGTGGGTGAAGGGGAAGTTTTATATGTGACCACTACCAACAAAAAGTTTATAAAATGAAAAACTATTCTAACTATTGTGGGTGAGAGATATGAACATATTTGATATGGCAAATCAAAATTTGGATAGTCTAAAAACCCGATATAAGTCATTGAAGGAAAAGTATGAGGATCAAGATGATTTTGGTATATTTAGCAATTTCGTTAAGTTAGTGAAAGATAAATGGACTATTTCGATAAATATGAGGCAGGGGGTGTTAAATAACTTTTTAATTGCTGGTAAATATAAGAATGTATATGAAGTAAAAAAAGAACAAGGGGGAGAGTTAAGAAAAGTGAGAAAATCAGAGATATCAGAAGAACAAGCAGTAAAGAAGCATCTAAAAGGCTACTACAAATCAAGAGTAACTTTTGACCGCACCTTTGAAGACGGTGCAAAATTCAAGTATGGTGCATTAAACATTGGAGGACTTGGTTTAAAAAACCATGGGGATTATTGTGTCGTGATTAAACGAGAACAATCAGAAGATTATACATCGTTGGCGTTCGTTAAGGAGGACAGTCTTAACTATGTTGAAGAGGATCATTTGAATATTGAACGATTAAGTCAAGATATTGCAAACAGAGAATGTGTACATACTCTGGTAGCTCTTAAACATGAGAATGATATAGAAGAAATTCCTACCGATGAATTGGCATCTATGATTTGTTGTAATGAATGTTACGTTGAGGCGATAACGACGGGAGATATTCTAAATAAACACATAGGGAGTGTACGAATGAGCAAAAATGAATATCGCCTTTACTATGATTACTTATATGAAAATTTCCTTTCTGAATTATCTCCTTCAGAATTATCAGATATTGTAAAAAGACATCGGTTAGAAGATTTTAGAAATATGCAGGAGCTTTTGACCAAGCAAGGGATTGAACTGGAGGTGATTGACGAAAATGGAGATTAAAATCATTGCCATCGCTCCAAACGATGGATGGGGGTTTATTGAAAAAGAAGAAAAAATATCTCTATTACGCCCTCCTTATACTTCTTCAAATCTGATTGAAGTGTCGAGAAAAGAGGTGGAAAATGCTATTCACTTACATGGCTTTGAAGAGTGTGACATTAGTCTTAATGGTATAAACGAAGCAGTCAAATTTCTCAAAGAGAAGTATATTGAATCAAAAGAAACCCAAGGTATTGATTTGCCATCATCGAAGCAATTAAGAGAACTCTTGAAATATGCTACTGATGATGTGCTGTTAGAATATCTGAGTAAAGCTCAAAGAGAATTAATTCCAGAAGGAAAACTTGATGCTGCGGAATCCATAGCCTTAGAGTTAATGAAATTAGAAAGTGTAAATGATAACCCTGAAATGCGAGAGAAGGGGATAGATATTCTCGAAAAATGTAGTCAGGGAAGGAAAAGAGTGAAAGAATTAGAATTTGGAATATCAAATAAGCAACAAGAAACTTGGAGAGATAGATTTCCCTATGTAGTGGATATTTATTCAATAGATTCTATCAGGGATTATTCCAAATCAATTAAAGAAAGAGGACATTTATTACCCATAGGCAGGATAGGTGCTTAACGATGGAAACAATAACTTTCTATTCGTATAAAGGTGGTGTTGGACGCACATTAGCCTTAGCTAACATTGCGATTTATCTTTCCCGTTTTGGTCAAAATGTTTGTATTATGGACTTTGACTTAGAGGCGCCCGGGCTTCATTACAAATTCCCGCAATTTGTCAAAGCCGCCGATATTAAGAAAGGTTTGGTAGATTTCATATATGTATTTACACATAATAAAGTCATTCCACAATCATTAAATGAATTTACTTTAGAACTCTACCCTTCGTCGAAATCCCAAAGTGGAATCCGATTGATTCCTGCCGGTGATGTTCTTTCTCCAGATTATTGGCGAAAATTAGCATCAATAGATTGGCATAGTTTATTTTACGAAGAGGACAGTGAAGGTATCCCTTTCTTCCTTGAACTGAAGGAAAAAATAAGAAAGGAATATAACCCTGATTTTTTACTCATAGATTCCAGAACAGGCATAACTGAAATGAGTGGCTTGTGCACCTCTCTTTTACCGGATAAAGTCATATTTTTAATTATTAACAATCAAGAAAACATCGAGGGAGCACACCAGATACTTCAAAGTATTCAAAGAGTTGAAAGATTCCCAAGGCAAAAGCCAATAGGGGTAACTTTTGCGCTTACTCGCATTCCATTTCCTGAAGAAGAGAAAGATGAAGAAATAGAAAGACAGATAGTAAAAGATATACAAGATGTTTTAAACGAGCCTGTGGAAGATTTAGAGAGCCAATTAAATATTCAAGACATTTGTATTCTTCACTCTGATAGAGAGTTAGAATTATCAGAATCTCTGAGAATAAGCCAGGAAGGAATTACTAAAGAAACACCATTATTACGGGATTATCTAAGACTTTTTTCAAAAATCATTCCAAAGAAGGTTATTGAACCAAGGCTTGACAGTATTCTTAATGAAATAACTGCGACGGCAAACATACTTGAAGCCCCGGATAAAGCACAACAGGAGATGGAGGGACTTGTAGCAAGTTATCCACATCCAAAAAGTCTTGAGAAACTTATAGATTTCTATATTCTTCGTAATGAAAAAAGAGAAAAGATATTAGGTGCATTTCACGACTTATGGAGAACCTTTGGAATTGACAATTCAAGGATATTATCAAAATACGTTTCGTTTTTTATGAAATGGGATTTATCTCCAAGGAGGGAGCCAAATTTTGATTTAGCAATATTAGAAGAATATCTTGAATTAAGTCCGGAGGATAGAATCTCGGTTGAGAAGAGATTAGCTGAGGCATATAAGGAATATGATAGACCTAAAATTGCTTTAAAACACTATCTTCAACTTTTAGAAGAAGTTAAAGAGAAAGACGAAATTCTTGGAGGAATTCTCGATATTTGTATTGAGGAGGAGCTTTATGACGATGCTATGGAATTATTCGAGAAATATTTCGATATTATTGATAGTGATGTATCTTTACGAGTGAAAAAAGTAGAAGTTATGTTTAAAGTAGGTAAATTAGAAGAAGTGCAAAAACTGCTTGATGATGGTGGAATTACAGAAAGAGCCCTTTTTGAAGAAAAACCTTATTTATATTTTAGTGCGATGGAGAGGTCAGGAAAATCAGAAGAAGCGAACAAGAAACTAAATATGATGCTAAATGAGGCTTTAATGAGGAGAAATCCTGAAAGATTAGATGAAGTAGGGAGAATTTTTTATAGGTTGGGTAGAGCTGATGAATTTAAAAACAAAATATCAGGAAGACATCCCAAAGCTGATTATATACTTCGTCATCTAGATCTTGAATATAGAGATCGCCAGTGGTATAGAGAACGCATCTTGTAGTTATTGGTGCTCTTTTGAACACATAGGCGGAAGGGGTGAAGCAAAAACCAAATCAATTTTTAAAAAAGCGATTGAAAAAATGACAATAGACAAAACCACATATCGTGCGAACGACATAAGGGGCATTGCAGACGAGAGGCACCCGAACTTCCAGCTCAGTGACGACTTTTGCGGTTTGACTGCGTTGGCTTACGTGGAGCTGCTGCGGAAGCACCGTGGTAAGGAACCGCAAGAGCTAACGGTAATCGTGGGTAAGGACGTCAGAAATAGCTCGCGGCGCATGAAAACCGCATTTGCCGAAGCTCTTCTGAGTAGGGGTGTCCACGTGATAGACATTGCACCATCGGAAAAGGTAAGCTCCACACCGATGATGTACTTTGCTACCTGGCTATTCAATGCCGATGGCGGTGTTGAAGTCACGGGCAGCCACCTCGACAAGGAGTGGAACGGCTTCAAGCCCTGTATTGGTTCCGAGAGCGCTAAGGAGAATCACATAAGCGAGATGTTTCAAACCGCAAAGAAGCTCGAAGATTCGGTTGCGGTTAAACCCCTGCACAGCACTGTAAAAGGCGAGATAGAAGAAGTGGACGTTTTGAAGGATTATCATTATATGATAGCCGCGAACGTAGTCCTGCGTGACAGATGGGAAGAGCAGGCATTACGCGCCCTTTCGGGAAAGAGTTCATTAAAGGCGGCAATCTCCACCGCAACAGAAGAGATTGAGAAGTTACCAGAGGAGGAAAGGAAACCGTTAAGCGGCTTAAAAATCGTTTATGACGCAGGAAACGGAACTACGGGAATAATTGCACCACCGGTATTCCGCGATTTAGGTGCAGAAGTATTCGAGCTTTACTGTTCGCCAGATGGCAATTTCCCGCATCACCTGCCCGACCCGACGATACCGGGGTTCTTGAAAGATTTGTATGCAGAAGTGGTTCGTAAGAATGCACACATCGGTCTGTCCTCCGACTGTGACGGCGACCGTGCAGGCGCAGTATCTCCGAGTGGAAAGATGATAATCGGCGAACAAATCCTCGCACTGCTCTGCAAACACATTTTAAAAGGGCATCCTCGTGCAAAAATCGTTTACGATACGAAATGCTCGGATGCGATACAGGAGATAATCATGGAGAACGGCGGCGTGTCGGTGGAATGGAAGACGGGCTTTTCATTTATAAAGGCGAAGATGGATGACGTTGGCGCGGTTGCAGGTGGCGAGATGTCGGGACACGTGTATTTTGAAAAGAACAATCGTGCAGACGATGCGGTATTCGCATTTTCTGAGCTTTTACTGCTTACAACTGAAGAATTACGTTTCAAAAAGGGTCTGAATGTAGTTGATGGAATGCTTGAAGACTTTTTAAAAAGATACGTGAACACGCCGGAGATAAGGATTCCAGTGGTAAGCGATGAGGAGAAGGAGCGGGTTGGCGATGTAGTAGAGAACTATTACCGGGGGCTTGCCGCGAAACAGCCTGAAAAATACAAAAGAAGAACTGACGAAAGCGGTAACGATATAGATGGCGTGAAGATAGAGTTTGTAGAGGATAACGGCTGGGTGCTTGTGCGCCGCTCGAATACTTCACCTGTGATAATCCTGAGGATGGAGGCGAGGGACGAAGAAGGACTTAAAAAGATTGAAGAACACGTAATAAAAAAGTTCATGGAGTTTAAAACCGTGGACCTGAACGCGGATGAGTATGTTAAAGGGATAATACAAAGGTTGTAATTGTATAGCTGTGCAAGAAATCCCAATGACAAATAAGCCCTTACAGGGCTTGCGGGGTCGTGGGGCAGAGCCCCACACTACCAAATCCCAAGTAAATCCCAATTTCCAAATCCCAAGCAAAGGGCGTAATTTCAAAATCCCAATAAATACCAAAAGTTTGGTAGTATTGGTATATTTAATTGAACCGCAGATTCTCAAAATGAATAGCTATTTCGCGCTTCGCGGATTCTTCTGAATCCGATGCATGTATTATGTTTCGTTGCACGTCTAAGCCGTAATCGCCTCTTATGGTTCCAGGCTTCGCCTGTTTTGGATTTGTTACGCCTGCCATTTCCCTCGCCGCTGCGATTGCATTTTCACCTTCGATCACCATAGATACCGTTGGAGCCGATGACATATAGGAAACCAAACCATCAAAAAAATCCTTTCCGCGATGCTCCTCATATTGCTTCTCCGCCTGCTCTTTGCTTATCTTTGAAAGCCGTAACGCTATTATTTTAAATCCCCTTCTTTCGAATCTACCTATAATCTCACCTATAAGCCCTCGCTCTACTCCCTCTGGCTTAATCATCAAAAAAGTCCGTTCTTCTTTCATCCCTCTTTAGCTTTAGGCGTAGCCTTTACCTTTGCTTTCGTAGCCCACTTCACTTTTCTTCTTTTCCGTCCCAGCTTTATCATGTTGCGTTCGCACTTAGAGCTACAGAAATAAAAGACAGTTCCATCGCGCTTTACAAACATCATCCCTCTTCCTGGCTCTATCGGCATCTCACAAAAAGAGCATTTCTTTTCCATCTCCTTATCCTCGCTTCACCTCGTCTCCCGCTTTCTTAAATTATCTCCGGAATAGTCTCCGCACTTCTCTCGCTGTCTCCAGTAGCACAATAATATCGCCTGTTCTTATAGGACCTACACAATTCCTCGTGATGATTCGCCCTTTATTTAGTCCTTCCAGTATTTTACACTTTATCTGCGTGGATTCGCCGTGCATTCCTGTCCTACCCACTACCTCGATTACCTCAGCAGGTGTTCCCTTCTCTTCGCTCATTTTCCCTTATATTACTCTTTTATCGCCTTCAGTTCATCTATGATCCCTGCAATCACTTCTTCTGCTTTTCCCGGGTCAACGATGGCAGCAGAGGCACAACCTTTGTTCACACCACAAGCAGCCCCTAAATCCTTCTGGCTTTTTACATACAAGTAGGGAATACCTTTTTCTTCGCACAACGGTGGAAGATGCATTACTATCTCTACTGGATTAACGTCCTCACTTATCAGCACTAACTTTGCCATTCCCCTTTCCAGGACCTTCGTGCTTTCATTTGTACCCTTCTTCACATTGCCCGTAGTTCTCGCCAAATCCAAAGCCTCTAATGACTTACTTTGCAACTCCTCCGGCACCTCAAACTTGACATGCACCGGCATCGGTATCGGCTTTTCCTTCCCTTTCTTCTTTTTTTCTTCTTCCTCGCTCATCTTTCATCCCCTATCATTACAATGTTACCTGCGTTCTTACTCTGATATTAGATATTGCTTTAAGTTTATAGTCTTCAAGTAAAACAGGTTGCACAAACTCTTCTGGCACACTTAGTGCTATCTCCTTTGTCCTCCCATATCTACCCCTGCTTATAACCACAGCATTTACCAATCCTAAAATGTCCAATTCAGAGACCAAATCGGCAACACGCCGCTGCGTTAACGCTTCCATGCCTAAATGGTTACATAATTTCATATACATATTATAGATTTCACCGCTGGAGAAGCGTCTTTTGTTCTTTTCGCGGTTTAGCAGAAGCACGCAGTTTAACACAATCTTTGATTGCAGCGGTAGTGTTTTTACCACTTCAACAATCCTGTTTGTTTCTATGTTTTTACTCGCGAGTCTCACATGTTCCTCGCACACCTTTTTGGACTTCGACCGCTCTGCAATTTCTCCAGATACACGTAGCAGGTCAAGAGCACGTCTCGCATCTCCATGCTCCTGAGCAGCGAAAGCAGCGCATAGCGGTATCACCGCTTCGTCAAGCGAAGAATCATTGAACGCCTTTCCCGCTCTCTCCTCTAAAATATCCTGCAACTGGTCGGCATCGTAAGGCGGGAATATTATTTCTTCCTCGCCTAACGACGACCTTATCCTCGGGTCCAACAGTTCCGTGAAGGTCAGGTCATTCGAAATCCCTATTAAGCTTACCCTTGCATTATTTAGCTCGCTGTTTATCCTCGAGAGGTTATATAAAGCTCCTTCTCCTTTGCTTGCTAACTTGTCCACCTCGTCTAATATCACGATTACGCGCCTGTTTTCAGCATCTATCCCCTTCTTAAACTCAGAATACACCATATCTGTTGGCCAACCTATCATCGGAACCCATTTATTGAACACCCTTGCGAGATAAGCAAAAACACGATACTGCGTATCAAATACTTCGCTGTTGATATATAGGAGGGAGCAATTACTGCCTGTCTTCACTGCCATTTCCTCTAATTCATTGCTCACATATTTTACCGTAGCGGTCTTACCTGTCCCGGTCTTACCGTAGATTAATACATTAGAAGGTGTCTCTCCTTTTAACGCCGCAGATAGTATATCAGCTAAACCTTTTATTTGTTTCTTTCGATGCGGTAGATTTTCGGGGATGTAGGTAGCGCGAAGCACCTCTTTATCCGCAAATATTCCACCCCCGCTTATCAGGTTCTCGAATAAGTTTTCCATATCTATATCACTATTTTGCCCTATCTATTAAAACCTATCTATTAAAACCTATTTCGACGTGAGTAATTAAATGTAACCATACATATAAAATATATTTGCGGGTATGTTTCGAGTGGAGTTTAACTTGCCTGCCGGAAATGCTTGAGCGAGCGAATATTTCAACTGCACAACATTGCCTTGAGGCGAAATAAAATAAATAATAAGAATAATAAAGAGGAATAAGATATAAAATAAATAAAATGACGTTAAAGATGAAAGGTAAATTAAGCTTATTGCAACTGTTTGTCGTCATAATAGTTGTTACTGCGCCCGTCGGTGGCTACTACGACGGTTCCGAGTATTATGCTACCGCTAATGACAGTTTGCAGGATTTTAAACAAGTTATTCTGAATATCATAGTGGACGAAGCGGGCAAAGCACTTGTGACGGGATACGTATACGTAGAACACGAAGATGTTGATAGCTTTCCCTTCTTAAAAATGTCCGAGTATCTGTATGAAAATGATACAAATCAATTATACGCCCTTACAAACTCATTAACATGGAAATACGGGGACAATTGGGGAATAAATTTCACAATCTACGGTTATTACACCGAATATCATACGATTTTTTATCTTCCCGGCGATGTGAAACTGGGCAAGATCAAATGCTCCGAGGGACTGGAATATTTTGTGACCGCGTCCAACGAGTCATTTGTTATAGACATTCAAGGGTATGACGTTGATAATCCTGTGACCACGATTGAATACCAACAGCCATTTAAGGAAACTGGTGGTGCGGGTGTTGGTTTTGACTTCGGCTTCGGATACTTACTACTCGTCATAGCTCTCTCAGTTTTAGCTCTGCTACTTATCACACTTACCTTTATAGGCGCCAGGATAATCGTCAAGATGAGGCGGAGAGAAGATACCCGTCGTATGGATATGGAAGCGGAAGCGGCTAAGGTTAAAAAAGGTGAGATCGAGCTTACCAGCGAAATGGCAAGGGTGATGGAGACGCTAACGGATAGGGAGCGGGCTATTGTAAATGCGTTGATCAAGCATAACGGGGAGATGACCCAGGCGGACCTCAGGTACGAGACGGAGATTCCCAAATCATCATTGACCGGCATCCTTCGCACGCTTGAAAGGAGGAAGATAATCAATAAGAAAGAATGGGGTAGAACGAACGTTATAGAACTATCAGAATGGTTTTTAAGAAAAAAGGAGTAGAAATGAGCGTTTTAAACGTTTTTCGGAACGTTTCGTTCTGTGTATCCTTTTTATATCGTTCAGAACAAAATTTATTTGTTTACCGCCAAGATCGCGGAGAGCGCTGAGATGACGAGAAGAAAGACTCAACATCAACAGGATGGGATAAATGATTTTTCTGACTCTCTGTGTTCTCTGCGGGCTCAGCGGTAAATAAGCAACAAAACGGATGCGAAAAGAAATAAAAGATATGGAAGGCGAACAGCGTAAAATTTTCTTCTGCACGTGCGTGATGGCAGTGTTGGTGCTAAGCCTCCTCGGGACAGGTGTCGCGGCGGATGAAGCTAAGAAAGTGCCGATTACAGTCGTTTATGGAGGGTATGGCTTCGCCTTAGAGGCGGATGGAGACAAATTCTATACGCTGAGGATACACATCGTCAGGGTAATACCAATTGAACCGACGGTGATTAGAGAACTTATGGAAGAGGATAAGAGCATAGAGGAAATAAAAGAAGAACTGATAGAAAAGGGACAGGCTCCCTTCTATCAGGGGGATATACTGTTTGCCGAGGAGGAACATTACAGGCTTGGTAACATTAGCGTGACCAAGAATGAGGATGGGGATAATCTGACCATAAATGCCGAAGTCATGGTTCCCTCGCAGGACTCGGAACCGGGTGAGAGCGTGGGTAATATCTCGGTAACCGTTATTGACTACGAGGATGTCAGGATAACCAGGGGCGAGCTAACAATGCATGAAGAAAAATACTGGGTGTTGCTCGATGTTCTTCCACCACTGCCGGGAAAATAAAATAAATAAACCTTTCTTTAAAAAAGAAAGCTTTACCAAAGAAAAAAGATAAATGGGTGATAAAGAAGGAATAGAAAGGGGAAAAGGAGAGATGGAAGCGATGATGAATGGTAAAGGAAATGAAGATATTAAAAATATAAAGTGGAGGTAAAAGAAAAGATGGAACTCTGGCAGATATTGTTGGGAATAGCATTTTTCCTCGCGGTTTTGACTTTTACGTACCCGCTTGTGATGAGAATAAGAAGGAAGAGGCAGGAGGAAAGAGAGGAAGAGCGAATAGAAGAGAAGGAAATGCGTAGAGAAAGGTTAGAGGAGAAAGAGGAGGAAATAATCAGGATATTAAAAGAGGTGAAAGCAATGAAGGAAAGGATAGAAAAGAGAGAAAAGGGTTTAACATCTTTAACAGACTTCATTTTAGCTACAATTTCCTTTGAGATAGGAAATATGAGTAATAGAATGGAGAGGATGAGTAATAGGATAGAGAGGCTGGACAGCAGGGCAAAAGGAATAGATAAGGGGATAAACGATATGAAAGCATTAATGTTATTCGGACTAAGTGCTTTGTTTGCTCTTGGTCTTGTCATTATATCCATGTCATAACAAACCTTTCTTTAAAAAAGAAAGCTTTACCATCAAACTTTCTTTAGGAAAGAAAGTTTGATCAAAGAAAGAAACAAAAAAGAAAAAAATGGGTGAAGAGAGAAGAAATGAAAATATATATATATATATCACACTCATCTATTCCAGATGGGAGCGCGGCTGCGGTGGAGCGCTATACAAATGCGAACCGAAAAATATATATAGGGGGTAAGGAATAGCATAAGGAAGGGGGAAAAGAAAGGTGAAGGTGAGAAAGTTAGGCAATGGGCAGGTAGGCAACAGGCAAAAGGGTAACAGTTCCCTATTCCCTGTTGGCTTCTGGCTATTCCCTACATCGAACCGAAAGTTTTATATACCCCTTTTCTCTGTTGGAAAAACTTAGGAGGTGAAAAAGAAAAAAATGAATACAAAAACGAAAGGTAAAGTGAAAGGTAAAGCGATAATAGGTATTGCAATGGCTGCGATTATGTTCGCTTCGGTTTTCCTTGCGTTGGTGCCGATGGGAACAGCGAGAGATGCTGATGATGGTACCATTGTAACTGGCGATACTCTTTTTGCCGGTGAAAGTGGACTTGCTTTCAATAATGCGAGTTTTTTAGGTACAATAGTGCGCTTGGAAGGACAAGATAATGGTGCAGAAGGTGAAATAATCACCATTGCAGATGCTTATAACTTCTATATACCTACGGATGCCGTCGAAGGTGTTTATAATGTCATGAATGACACTCCTGCTATTGCAGGTGAGGTAACAATCAAAAAACCTTCGATCACTGGCAATGTATACCTTGCTGGAACGGTTGACTCCATTGTTGGTGAAAGCATTCCCGTTGGACAGCCTATCAAGATTCGGGCATCACCGAATTTTGGCGGTTTTATAATGGACGCCGGTACAAACAATTCGGGTAACATTAAAATAAAATTAATTGACCCGGATGGAATGGAGACAGTGAATAAAACAGCCGCTTACGGGGCACGAATACATTGGGAGGATATAGACACTACAGGCTGGGATACCGGAGAATGGACTGTAAAGATAACTTCAGACAAGGACACATGTAACGAAGTTGACGTTTCATCCCCAGAATACAAATTCACGATTCGCAGTGAGGAGCTCGAGATAACTGCTAGAAAAGACGAGGTAGGCAAAGGAGATGACATTGTGTTAACGATTAGCGGTAATCCAAACAGGGATTACTATTTTGCAATTGAAAATATTGTAGAAGGAGAAGAGCCTATGATACAAGCTACGACAGGTGTAACAAGAAATACTACAAGCCCTTACGATAACACAGTAGCATGGGTATTGATGAACAGTGCTGGGACTCGTGATATTAAGATTAACACAACCAAGGCAGATGAGAGAACCTATACGATGCATGTGTTTGATACTTTTGGCATACCGGGTGCTGAGCCAAACGCTACCAATTGGTATGAACTCCCTGATGATGTTAAAAACGAGGTGGATGACGATGACGTAAAAGTAAAAGTTACCGAAGCAGCAGTAACTTTTGATATGCCGGCGAGTGTAGTGATTGGGGAAGACGTTACGATTAAAGGAACTATAAGTGCTGGTGATAAAGTTGACATAGTCATAGAGGATGCAAACGTAGTATTTGACGATGTTTCAGTAGACGGGAACAATGAATTTGATGAGGATTGGGAAACAGCGGGATTGACAAAGGGTTCGTACACGATAGATGTTTATATAGATTGCGAAGTGGATACTGAAAATCCTGAGGACTACGAAGATATAGATGAAGATGGATCAACATCGATAAGGTTAGTCGTTGGAGGACTTGATGCAGAGCAGCTGAGGAATGTAATTGCAGAAGATGACGACTATACAATAGAAGGAACAGCAACCGGTGTGGATGACGTGGATATAATTCTTATAGGTCCCGATGGATATCCTCCTGGTGAAACCAGCGTAGGCGTTGAACATGGGCTTGATATACTATCGACATCTGTAACCGATAATGAATTCAGCGAAGATATAGAGATGGGCGGACCGGGTTTTGACACTGGCATGTGGATAGCACTGGTTCTTGCACCAGGACGTGATGGCGAGTATGCAACGCGGGATAATGCTGAAGCAGGCGGCTTAAAACTAGATAGTTTCCCAGATCTTGATGGTAAGAATCAGGAACAAATCTTAGCGATAATCAAAGATAATACGGTTGAGGTAGCAGGAAGTGACGATCTATTCGTGGAGCGTACCTTTAGGGTTGAGTCGGGATACGTTAGATTAGAGACAATTGCGCCAGTAGCGGTTGGAGAACCGCTGGTAATAAGCGGAACGACAAACAGAGAGCCGGATACAAGGATTACGATTTCGACATTTGCAGGACCAATGGACTTACCCACGGCTTTTGCAGATGTAGAATGGCCGACGAAGAATGGAGGTGTGTTCAATGCGACAATTAATACGACGGATGCGGTAGTGGGAACGTACACGATTGAGGCAGACGATGGCGATGGGAATACGGATACAAAGACAGTGGATATTCTAACAGTCGTACCAACGCCGACGCCGACAGAGGTAACGCCGACGCCGACTGTAACAGCAACGCCAACGGCACCACCAACTGCAACGCCGACACCAACACCGACTGAAACGCCGACACCGACGCCACCGGGCTTCGAGGCGGTATTCGCCATTGGAGGCTTGTTAGCTGTCGCATACCTTGTGCTCAGGAGAAGGAAGTAAGAACAAAGCGAAAAAAAAATGAAAAAGTTTTTGAGGGGAAGGTTTTTTTTATCCCCTTTTTATATTTTTTTAAAATTTTTTAGAAAAAAGTTTTATCAACAAACTTTTAGAAAAAAGTTTGAGCAAAAGATGCTTCGCTGCTTTGCGGAAAATATAAGTTTCTTTGATTAAACTTTCTTTGTGAAAGAAAGTTTGATGGTAAAGCTTTCTTTAAGCCCTTACAGGGCTTGCGGGTAAACCCTTACAGGGTTTTCGGGGTGGTAGGGGCAGAGCCCCACAGTGCTAAAAGAAAAAACTATGGAAATATTTTTAGTCAAGGTTTTTATATTCACATTTTTATTTTTTTATTAGAATTTGCGAAGAAAAACGGGAGGTAAAAAGAAAAAAATGAAATTTAGACTCGTTGAACCTTTGGTGTGTCCAATTTGCGGGGCAGAATTTGAGACAAAGGAGATGATGAAAATCCATTTTATAACGGGGCATAGTGAAGAAGAGCTAAGAAAAGCGGTGTCAGTGATAAACAAATAGAAATGAATGAAGTAATAGAAGAGGTAATAGAAGACCTGAGTGTACCACTTGTATATAACCGAAAGGCAAGGTTTTTGCAAAAGATTGGTTTAGTTGTTACCTATATTTCGCACTTTAATAACTTTTATTTGTTAAATAGGCATTTATGAAGGATGAGAATTCAGCATCACGTTTTCTCTCGAGTTTAGAGCGGGAAACAGTCAAGGTACTTGGTGCCGCAGCGTTGGTAAAACCTATCCT
>JAUVZJ010000002.1 GCA_030602585.1 Candidatus Methanophagales archaeon
GTTGAACTTCTATTTTTTCAAAATCAACCTTGAGAAGTAGTTTTTTATTCCCCATGATATGCATTCAATCACTAGTCTTTTCAATTTCGTCCATCTAAATCTCTGCTATAAACCTTTTTACAGTTTTTGCCCCAAACCCTATCATATGTTCCGTCTATATGACCTAAACAAACATAATCGTATAATATACATAAAATAAATGAAAAGTCTATCTGCTCCTACGCCCGATATATTTTGTTATTAACAAACCAAGTTCAAACAGTGCTATTGACATCCCTGCCATTAACATCGAAATACCTGTGGGGTCGGCGATGACAAAGAAAGCGATTCCTATTATCAGCCCATATATTATCAACCTCTTACCTCTAAGCCATGAATACGTGACGAGTTTCATCTTTACCGCTAAGGTCATTATCAAGGGGATTTGAAAGATCAGCCCAAATCCTACGGCTGTGTAAAGGATGACCGAGAAAATCCTTTTTGCGGAAAGTGCAACCTTCGCTATCTCACCGGAGTAAGCGATGAGGTAACTGAAAACCAAAGGCAAGGCAAAGAAATAAGCGAAGAAAGCGCCGACACCATAACAACAGAGTGAGGGTATAACAACCATCAGGAAAAATTTCCTCTCCGAAGGATATAAACCAGGTCGCATAAATGCAAAAGATTCATATAATATCAATGGTATCGCAGCAGAAAGAGCGCATAAAAGGGAAAACAAAAGCCTCACACGCATCCATTCCATCGGACTATAAACAAATATACGCATATTCTCGTGGAATAAATTGACTAATAAGTGATGAAGGAAAATGTTTGAAAAAGGGAACACGATTAGAGTAACAATACCAAAGGGGATTAAAACAGCTATGAGTCTTCTCCGTAGTTCAGAGAGGTGCTCCATTAATGGAATCTCATCATCACTTATCGGTCCACTTATTATATCATTTCCGTCATTTCTACTCATTCTTTCTTTAGCTTTTACTACTTCTTTATTCATAGTCATAGGAGCGATTAAAGATGGCGAGTATTAGTGAGGAATTGGGGTATATATTAGTAGCGATAAAGAGAAAAATCATGCTCATTCTTGCCGTTGCATTTGCTGGTTTCTTTCTTTCATTTCAATTTTTAAACCCCGTGTTGGAAAGGATAAAACAAGACCTCCTCCCTGAAGGTGCGACCCTCATCTATATCTCACCTGTGGAGGTGATAATGCTGAAATTACGGATAGCCATGATCACGGGAATAATACTCGCCACCCCTGTTGTATGTTATTATGTGTATAAGACATTGAAGGTGAGGTTCGGAATAAAGAATCCGATGAAAAAATCACATCTCGTATTATTGCTGAGTTCAGCCATTTCTCTGTTCATCGCAGGAATAAGCTATTCTTACTTCCTTATGCTGCCTATTGTTCTCAGTTATCTCCACTATATGTCGCCAGAGGGAGTTGCTGCCACTTACTCCATCCACGAGTTTATATCTTTCGTCATCTTATTAACGCTCATACTTGGAATATCGTTTGAACTCCCAATCGTTATCGTCTTTGCCGTTCATTCCGGACTCGTCCAGATAGACACCCTGAGGGAATATAGGCGGTACGTAATCGTGGCAATGTTCGTTCTCGCTGCGTTTTTTACACCACCCGATGTCGTGAGTCAGCTCATAGTCGCTTTCCCGTTGGTAATTTTCTATGAGGTAGGTATAATAATTGCAAGCATTATCACTAAGAGGCGTCCTGTTCCACTTCAAGCTTCGTAGTTTGGCATATTAACTTCGTTTAAAGTATTCGACTATCGCCGCTTTGAGGAGCGAAAAAATCTTTAAATTTCTCTTCGCAGCAGGCCACTCCATCTGCATCTTCTCGTTGATAACCGAGTTAAGCATCGTATCGAGTTCAGGTTTCAATTGCAACATTCTTTCGTGTTGTACGGCTGCGTCACTTATCCCCTTTATTTTGTCTATTGCGGTGGTGAGGTCAATTGCGAGTTTTATCCGCTCTTCCGTTGCCTTGAATGATTTATGGTCAATCAAGCCGCTTTCTGCCTTTAGTTTGTTCAATTTCAGCCCTGCTTGATAAGTGCAATCAACGATTCCGTCCCTCGTCATCCATTCTGTTTCGTAATTCAGGGCGTATTTCCAACTCGGCGATAGCATTGCTTCTCGATATTCCGCGAGGGTTTTGAAAAGAATTTTGTAGCCGAACTTTTCGGGATTCTCGTATGCGATGCAGCCGGGGTCAAGAAAAGGAGAATAAGCCAGAATAAAAGGGACAAATCTCGTGCCAAATTTATCCATCAGATACCCGCACCAATCAACGGTCTCCATCACAGATTCGCAGGTCTGAAAAGGAAGACCAATCATGAAGAACGCATCAAATCTATTGCACCCCGAATCCAGAGCCCACCTTATGTTCTTTTCAATCCCTGAATTTTTATACCGCTTTCCCTCTGCCGCTCTTATCCTATCGTCATGGCTATCGGGAGATATTTCAAAGTTGAAGTTTTCAACAGATTCAGCCACGAGTTCAAAATATTCTTCTGGAGCAGGCTTGAACAACTCAAATACGAGATGGTTTTTGAATGCCGTTTTTTTCAAGCCTTCCAAGACCGTGTAAGCGTATTCTTCGCCGGGTTGGAGCAGGTCGCCTATAACGAATATGGGCGCTTTCGTATATTTCGTGATTTTTACGATGTCCGCGGCGATTAATTGTGGGCTACGAAAAGCAGGTTTCTTACGATTGCAGTAATTAGCAAGTGCATTCCTGGAGCCTCCGCAGAATATACAATTATGGATACAGCCACGACAGGTTATCACCGGCGTGATAGGGTAGTCCAGCCATTGAGAAGACCAGCCTTTCCAGGGGCTAAGACTTCTGACGTCACGGTATTTCAAAGCAGATTTGAAGACATAGACGAAATTATTTGAAAAATCGTTCACTTCGGTTGGAACGTGAGTGAACGGGTTTATGTGCACCTCGCCGCTACTATCCTTCCAAACAAGGTTTGGGATATTATAGGGTTGTTGATGCTGAATAATCGCTTTCATGAGACGTAGAAGCGGCACTTCGGCAGAATCACCTCTTATGATAAAATCCACCTCAGGATAGTGAATCAACTCCTCGTAGAAGTAAGTTGCGGAAAATCCACCGAAGATGACGGGAACGTCCGGGTGCTCTTGCTTGCATATCTTCGCTACTTCGAGGCTTCCCTGCGCGTGAGGCAACCAATGGAGGTCAATTCCAAAAGCCTCTGGTTTAAGACTTCGTATCATTTTTTCCGCGTCAAAACTATCGCTGCTGAGCATTCTCACCGCTAAATTGACTATCCTTACTCTTATCCCATTTCGCTCCAGATGCTCCACGATGGAAAAGAAACCTATTGGATACATCTCGAATAAGGGAGTTGAAGGGACTCCATCTGCAATCGGACCGAACATTATAGGATGCTTCCGAAAATCATACACTGTTGGCGCATGGAGTAAGACTAAATGTGGGCTCGTAATGCTCATTTTCACATCAATATTCTATTAATCCTTTTAACCATAACTTAATATTGCGGTATTATTATCATGTGAACTTTCGTGGTTTTCTACCATCCTATACATAACCGTGTGACACCATGAAAATATCGAAAAATTTATATATGTTATAAAAACAGGAAATTTATAAAAAGTTATTGTGAAAAGAAAGAACAGGTATGGGTGAGATAAATGGAAGAAGCGAAAGAGGGATTTGAGCCAAAGATAATCGGGTTTACCTGTAATTGGTGTACGTATGCCGGAGCAGACCTTGCAGGGACGTCTCGAAAGAAATACCCACCGAACGTTCGGATAATAAGGCTTATGTGCTCAGGGAGGTTAGATCCGATGTTTGTGCTCAAAGTGTTATTAAATGGTGCGGACGGTGTTTTCATTGGGGGCTGTCATCCCGGGGAGTGTCATTATATAAAGGGGAACTTCTATGCCAGACGCAGGATAGCGGCATTAAGAACTATCCTGAAGCAGTTCGGGCTGGATAACCGGGTTAGATCAGAGTGGATCAGTGCATCCGAGGGAGATAAGTTTGCGAGAGTAATGAAGGAGATGGCGGAAGACATAAAGAAGTTGGGACCTAATCCTATGAGGGACAAGATACTATGAAAGGAACAGAGCTAAAACAAGAGGATTTGGAAGGGCTATTTAAGAGATTGCTGGAGAAGAAAGCAGTGGATTGTCTGGTATTGCCGCATAAAGTGGGTAACAACGTGGCATACATGCTTGTAAAGGACGGTGATAAGATAGAATCGCCAGCAGCGTCGGCTATTTTCGCACCTTCATTCGGAGTAAACGCAGCAAATATCGTGAAGGGATGGACGATACCGGAGAGAGTAGGAATTGTGGCAAAACCCTGTGAGATAAGGGCGGCAATAGAATTGATGAAACTAAAGCAGATGGACAAGGATAGTGTGCTTCTGATAAGTGCGGATTGTTCGGGCGCCTTCACGAATCAGGATTATGCAGACCATGCAGGGGAGATAGGTGACTGGGTGGACAGTGGAAAGATAAACGAACTGAAAGATAAAGGGATTGCGATACGAGAAGCCTGTGCAATCTGTGAGAATCGGCTTGCAGACGTCGGGGATATTATTATTGAACGTGTGGACGGAGGAAAGGTGCTGGTTGCGGGGATAACGGACATGGGCGTTGAGGCATTGTCAAGCACGGAACTATCGCTGGAAGATAAGGATGTGGAAAGACAGGCTGAGAAAGAGAAGATAGCAGCGGATGCAAAGAAGGAGAAAGAGGAACTGCCAAAATTAAGCAGTGTGGAAGAGTTAGAAGAGTTCCTGAGGGACTGTATAGGGTGCAAGAACTGCCGTGATATGTGTCCAGTATGTTATTGCAAGGAGTGTTTCTTTGAACAGCCCCTGGGGAAACCTGTCGGTGGAGACTTATTGAACTTAGCAGAGCTGCGGAGTGCGATAGGTGTGCCAACAAACCAACTGTTATACCATCTCACGAGGATTTATCACGTCTGCACGACGTGCGTTGGATGTGGAGCCTGTGAGGACGCATGTCCGAAGAACATACCATTGACGAGACTATATCCAATGATTGCGGAGAAGGTGCAGGAGATATTCGAGTATGAGCCAGGGAAGGACGTTGAGGAGCCGCTACCGTTTATCACATACGAAGAGGAAGAGCTGGAAGAGCACTTAAGGTAAAATGATAAAGACCTGGGAACTGGACCTGAACTTCAGGAATGAGATATTGAACGAGCCCGGGGGAGCGCATCTTTCGGCATGTTTCCAGTGCAGCACGTGCACGATAGGATGCCCGATTGCGGAAATTGTGCCGAGTTACAATCCGAGGAAGATTATCCAGATGAGCCTGTTGGGGATGCGAGAGGAAGTTCTGTCAAACCCGGATTTGTGGATTTGTGCTATCTGTCAGACGTGCACGGCGCGATGCCCGCAAGACGTGCGGATTAGCGATTTGCTGGCTGCGATAAGGCGAATAGCAGAGAAAGATGCGGAAGCGGGCAAGTTGAAGATAGATAGCGTTAGACCACTGTTTGAGAAGGCATTTCTGCATCAATTAGAGAAGTATGGTCGGCTCTTTGATATGGGACTTGCAATGGAATTTTACAAGGGAAAAGAAGGGGGGTCGTTCATTAAAGGGCAATTAGCAATGATGAAGGATTTCAAGGATTTCGGAATGCGGATGTTCAAGAAAGGGAAAATGGGACCGAAGGCAATGTTCCCGGAGAAAGTGAAGAAAACGGAAGAGATAAAGAAGATTTTCGAGAAGGTGGAAGGAAAATGAGCGAAAAGAAACTTGCATACCATCCTGGATGTCCATCGGCAACGACCGCGATAGAGCAGGATATGTCAACAAAAGCAGTATTTGAGAAATTAGGGATTGAACTGGCGGAGATGGAGGACTGGAACTGCTGCGGAGCGGCGGAAGCAGAGGACCCGATATTAGTGTATGCGTTAAATGCGAGGAATCTTGCTATTGCCGAAAAGGACGGGTTGGACATTGTAACACCGTGCAGTATATGTTATTACAATTTAGCGAGGACTGACAAGGCGTTGAGGGAAGATGAAGGCTTACGTGCGAAAATGAGTGAGATAGATGATTCCCTCAACTATAAGGGGACGATAAAGGCGAGACACATACTGGACGTCCTCGTAAACGGGATAGGCATGGATGAATTGTCAGGTAAGATAGAGAAGAAGGTAAACGTGAAGGTAGCGCCGTATTATGGTTGTTATATAGGGCGACCAGGCGAGACGGCTTTTGATGACCCCGACGACCCGGATTTGATGGACAAGTTGATAGAATTGATAGGTGGAGAAAACGTTCAGTTCAGTAGCATGAAGACGAAGTGCTGTGGAGGACCGCTGATGATGACGAGAGAGGATATAGCATTTGAGATGGCGAGGAAGGTACTGGAGTCGGCGAAGAATGCTGGTGCGGACTGTATTGCACTTGCATGTCCACTGTGCGGTATGATGCTGGATGCGAAGCAGCCCGATATGGAAAAGAAGTTAAAAATCACAATCGAAATGCCGGTAGTTTACATCACGCAGTTGTTGGGTCTCGCGCTTGGGATAGACTCGAATAAACTCGGTTTTAATAAAAATATCGTATCCACGAAAGAAATTCTTGGGAAGGTGATATAAATGGGAATTGCGATTATTGGAGGAGGCGTTGCAGGGATTACGGCAGCTCTTGACCTCGCGGATTCCGGGTTCAAAGTATATTTAATAGAGAAGAATGCGGAACTCGGCGGTAAGATGGCGGAGCTTGCGGAATGCAAGACCGGGTTATCACCGAAGATAATGGAAATAGAAAATCATCCGAACATAGAACTGTTGTTGTCAAGCGAGTTAGAGAGTTTATCCGGGTCGGCGGGAGAGTTCAAGTTGAAAGTGTCGGGTAAGGAGATAGAAGCGGAGAGCGTGGTGCTGGCACCGGGATACGATGTGTTCGATGAAATACCGAAGAGTTATGCAATAGGGCATCCGGACGTTGTCACTTCGTTAGAATTTGAAGGTATTCTCATGAATGCGACTGCGAGTGAGACTGGGGAATTGTTGCGACCATCAGATGGTAAACGAGTGAAAAAGATAGGTTTTATCCAGTGTATTGGGTCGAGATGCCAAGAGAACGAGATATGCTCGACTGCGTGCTGCGCGTACACGGCGAAAGAAGCGTGGGAAGTGAAGGAAAGATACCCTGACATGGATATTTACGTCTTCTACATGGATATAAGAGTGTTTGGCAAGGATGAGGAACTGGTGGCGGAATTAAAGGATAAATATGGCGTGAAGTACATAAGGTCAAGGGTTCCGGAGGTTATGCAGGAGAATGGTGCCCTGTCAGTTAAGTTTGAGAACTTAGAGAAAGGAGCAATAGATAAATTAGACCTCGATATGGTGGTTCTTGCAGTTGGACTTCTGCCATCGAAGACATTAAGCAGGCTTGCAGAAATAACGGGCGTGAAAACTGATAAATACGGTTATCTTGAGACGAGTATCACGAACCCGATGGAAACAAGTGTCAGCGGTGTGTTCGCATGTGGAACGGCAACGGCACCGATGAAGGTTCGTGAAAGTGTTGCGCAGGCAAGTGGTGCGGCATTAAATGCAGCGCTTCTTTCAGAGAGAACGGAGATGATTCCGGGGCAGGAGGAGCGTAAATACGTTGAAGCGGGCGAGGAGCTGAAGATAGGCGTTTTTATATGCGGTTGTGAAGGCGAGGTCGGGAAGTCTGTGGATATACCTGCGGTTGCGGAACGAGTGAAACAACTGAAGGGCGTTGTTGATGTGAACAGCGAAACGGACACAATGGAAGCGGCGATGGAAGCGATAGAGGGTGGAATAGTGGACCAGGGGTTGAACAGGATTGTATTTGCGGGATATTCACCGAGGAAGTATGAGGATACAGCCAGGGATGCATGCGCAAAGGCAGGATTGAATCCTTATTTACTGGAGATGGTGAACTTAAGGGAACAGTGTGCGTGTGTTTACGATAAAGGAGCAGCGACAGAAGCGGCGGTTGATCTGATACTCATGGCGGTAGAGCGAGCGCGGTATCTTGAAGAGATTCCAGTCGAGAGGTATCCGGTGATACCGAAAGCACTTGTTATCGGCGGTGGCGTGTCCGGGATGAATGCAACGCTTGGTATTGCAGATGCAGGCTATGAAGTATATTTAGTGGAGAAAGAGCCGGAATTAGGTGGCAGTTTGAGAGAGAACATCGAGTTACAGAGTGGAGAGAAATCTTCTGACGTTTTAAAAGAATTTATTGATAGAGTACAGAGTAACGAGCGGATAAATGTATATACGAATGCGAAGGAAGAGGATGTCACGGGAAGAGCAGGTTCGTTTAAGGCGAAGATAGTCGGAGAGGGAGCAAACGAGGATATAGACTTCGGTGCTTGTATAATTGCGACCGGAACGAATGAATCCGTGCCTGAAGGTTACTATGGCTATGGTAAAGATAAAAATGTGGTAACGCAACCAGAGTTTGGGAAGATACTGGGAGGCGCATTATCCGCGAACACTGTTGTTATGATTCAAGATGTGGGACCGGATGGAGGAGTGAATCCAAAGTATAGCAGTATCGAATTGATGAATAACGTGTTAAAAGCGAAGGATAAGAACCCTGATTTGAATGTATTCGTGCTGTACCAGGACATTAAGACATACGGTAAGTGGGAAGTGCTATACAAAGAGGCAAGAGAAAAAGGCGTGATATTCCTCAGATACGATAAAGATAAGCCGCCAAAATATGAAGATGGGATTGTTTCGGTCCACGATGTGATATTAAACGATGAGATACAGATAAAGCCTGATTTGGTGGTGCTCAGCACGCCGGCAATGCCCGCAGAGGAGAACGAGAGACTGAGCAAGATGTTCAAAATCCCTCTTAAGAAGGGGTTCTTCATGGAGGAGCAGGAACGACCAAAGATGGTATTAACTCCGGTTGACACGGTGAACGAAGGAGTGTTCATCTGTGGTTCCGCGGTTTATCCAGCACTGATAGATGAATGCCTTGCGATGAGCAGTGCAGCAGCATCGAGGGCATGTGTGCTGTTAGCAAAAGATTTCATCGAGACGCCTGCGGTGACTTCGGTAGTTGACGAGCTGATATGTTCAGGCTGCGGCGTGTGTGTGGATATGTGTCCGGTTGAGGCGATAGAGTTGACCGAGGAGCCGGTGCCTGTGGTTACTTTCGGCGTGGCGACGGTGATAAGCGGGACGAAGAGGGTTGCGAAGGTCAATGATGGCTGTATGGGTTGCGGAAGTTGCGCTTCTTATTGCCCTTCAGGAGCGATGTCGTTGAAGCATTTCAGGGATAAGCAGGTTTACGCTCAGTTGGATTATGCGGTGTGAGACATAGTCCACTGGGTTTTTCTTTTTTATTAATGTCGGATGTGTTTTTATGTATCATTTAACGGACCGAAGGTTCCAAGGTCGCTGTTTGAATGAGAAATAGACAATGGTGTTGACAGATGTCTAAAGCACAAAGGCTTAAAAGGGTTGATTGCTCAAAAGTTTTATAAAGAGAGAAATATCATTTAGATATAAAATGAGGATCGAAGCGTTCACCATAAAAAACTATAGAAGTATTAAAGAACTTAAAATCGAAAATCTAAATCCCGTTAACGTATTTTTTGGTAAAAATAATGTAGGTAAGTCAAACATACTCCGGGGTTTACATCAGGCATTTTTCTGCCTTAAAAACGATAGAATATTTTTGCCCGACACTATGTTTTATAATAGGGATATATACAAACCCATTGAAATCGCAGTTGAACTGATTTTGGAAGAGGACTTTTACGATATTGAAAAAGTCAATAGCGCTTTAAAGGGGGGAATAGATAAAATTCATTCGGCGATTGCCTACGACCAAGAAATATTCATGGATAGTATAAAGGAAGTAGAGCAGTTTATAGAAGAATCGGAGTCATTTAAACCTTTGAAAAAGGTGGGTTTAAAAATGCATCTTGATTACAACGAAGGAACAACCGATATTGGCGTTTCAATTGAAGATTTAGAATCTGATTACAGGTTTGATTATGGAAAATACCGAATTTTGTATGAAAAGTTAAAACGCACTATCTTGGGAGGAATAAATAACAAAATAGAACGATTAAGTGATTCGTTTTTATCCCAATTATCTCCTTTGGAAATTGATGCGGGGGAGGAGGTAAGGGAGATCCTCTTCTATCTCTTGAAGCGTCGCGTTCGTGGTATAGGTGGCATAGAATATAGGCATTACATGGAACGTCTAAGAAAATATTTAAAAGATATACAAGATACCGACAAAAAAGAAGAAGTTTTGTCCCTATTAGAGCAATATGAAGAAATACTTATAGACTCAGAAGGTCTACTGACAGAACCCTTTTCCACGACTTTCCGCATAGTAAAAGAATACTTCGATAAAATATCCGATAATTTTATATTGATTCCTAACAAGGAATATTTCCCGAAAGGTCCTTTCACTGAAAAGGGCGGAGAACAAATAGAAATCTTTGAAATCGAGAGATTTGAGGACAAATTGCTTTCGCTCATTGAATCGCCAAGCAAAAAGGAACGAACACTTATTCAAAACTTTAATGATATTTGGAGCAGATCATACGGAGATTTGGGAGAACTCGAAATTAGAAAGTTTCGGGAAGAAGTGTTTGCAATTTTTGATACGGGCTTTACTGCACTTCCCATTGAAGATCAAGGTCTGGGTATGCAAGACCTGTTTCTTTATCTCGCACACATGCTTCTGTTCGATACTGCTATCATAGCAATTGAAGAACCAGAGGGAGGTTTGTCCACAGAAAACCAAATAACTTTGCATAATATCATCGAAGATGTTTACTCAGGAAGCGATAAGCAAATTTTCATCTCTTCGCACTCTAAAGAATTTGAAACACCAAGCAGTTATATCATTGAGATGGGCAAAGGAGGAACAAAAGAAATCAGTAGAAGGGAAAAGGAAAAAGAATATGAAGAAAAGATTGATGGGATATTAATCGGTAGGAGACTGGAGGAGGAAAAAGAGCAGTATGAAGCTCTGCTCAGAGAAGTTACCGAACGGGAAATAACCCTCGACATACTGAATCATATCAGCAAACTGGGGGATGAAGAAAAAGTTGATGCGCAGAAGATTTCTAATGAGTTAGGCTATAAAAAAGAAAAAGTTGAAGAAGTCTTGAGGGAAATCGCAGGGAGAAGAATATGAGTGAACCGCCTCTTATAAGCGATATAAAAAATATCGCACAAGAGATGACAGAAGAAATATTAAGAGAACAACGAAAAACCAGAAGCGAGATTAGCGAAAAGATAAATGGAAGTCGTTCGGAGATTATTACCGTAATATTTTCAGAAAGTAGAAAAATAAGGCAAGAAATTGGGTATCAAACTATGATGCTAAAAATATTAGGGGATAATCTGAGCGAAATACAATTTGATGAAGAAACCGGGATTTCTTCCAAGATCGAAGTAAGTGTCGGAGCGGAGATTTTCGGAACGGGAGCAAAGTGGATTTTGGATATTGACGTTGCTAAAGTGAGTTATTCTGATTTGCTTCGGGCTATACAAGAGTATCCCGGGATTCCGCCTAAGTTAAAGAAAAAAGCGAAATCAAAACTTGAAGGAGTCGCAAATTCGGGCTAATTATACAGAATCGCCTTGCTATTTTTGTTTGACCACCCGCTGCAATTCTACCCTTTTTCTCCCAGTTTACATTCCATTGTTTCAATCAACCTTTTCTCTGAAGCAAAGTAAAAAGCATTTCAATAAACACTTTTTAGAAAATGGGTTTAATTTAGAATGTGATATGAAAAATGAACATGCTAATCAAGAACCGGAAATACGCAACCGAAATAACCGCAGATGATGACGGAGAACGTGTGAGCATAGCAGGCTGGGTGCATGAGAAACGGGATTTAGGCGGTGTCTTTTTCCTTATCGTGCGAGACCTTAAAGGCGTTGCTCAGGTTACACTGCACAAGGGCGAAGGTGAGCAGCAGGAACTGCTTGGACGGATGAAAAAAGTACCTCGTGAATCAGTAGTGGCGATAGAAGGTGAAGTAAAGAGCGAGAAAAAGGCGCCGAATGGATATGAGATATTACCCAAACGAATGGAAGTTCTAAGCGAGGCATCGCAAGTTTTACCGCTGGATACCACAGGAAAAGTTGGTGCAGAGCTGGATACGAGGTTGGATGCGAGATTCATGGACCTGAGAACCGAGAGAACAAAGCAGATATTTATTATTCGCAGTCGTGTTCTCAAGGCGATGAGAGATTTCTTCGACGAGCGCGGTTTTATAGAAATAAACACGTCAAAGATAGTAAGTGCAGCGACGGAAGGCGGCACTGCTCTATTCCCTATTTCTTATTTTGAACGAGAAGCGTTCTTAAATCAGAGCCCACAGCTTTACAAGCAGATGCTCATGGCTTCTGGCTTTGACCGCGTGTATGAAATAGCGCCGATATTCAGGGCTGAGGAGCATGACACCACGAAACACCTTAACGAAGCTACTTCGGTGGATATAGAAGTTGCATTTGTATCTGATGATGAGGTAATGAAGATATTAGAGGAGCTTATTGCATTTGTATATTCAAAGGTTGTGGATTATCCGGGCTTAGCCAAGCTGAATTTGAACCTGGAAGTTCCAAAGATGCCATTCAGGCGTATAACTTATGATGAAGCGATAGAGCTACTTTCCGGGGCAGGTGAGCAGATAGAATGGGGCGAAGACCTCGGCACTTCTGCTGAACATACGCTGGGCGGGATAATAGGCGAGCTTTATTTCATCACGGACTGGCCATGTGCGATAAAACCGTTTTATGCACAGCCGGTTGCCGGGGATAAAGATATTTGCGATGCGTTTGACCTGATGCATCCAAGATTAGAGCTTGCATCAGGCTCGCAGCGTGTTCATTCATACGAGCTGCTGAAGAAGAACATAGAATCAAAAGGACTGAGTGCGGATAATTTTGAGTTTTATCTCGACGCTTTTCGTTTTGGTATGCCGCCGCATGCGGGCTGGGGGCTTGGCGTTGAAAGACTGTTGATGAGCATGCTGGAGATAGAAAACATAAGGGAAGTGGTACTTTTCCCTCGTGATAGGAGAAGGCTGGCACCGTGATGTGTATGCGGAGAAAAAAAGCAAAAAATTTATATAAGGATGGTGAATTAACAAAAAAGGGGTGAAAAGGTATGGCAGCTGAAACTGAAACAGAGGTAGAAGTGGAGAAGAAAAAGTCGGGGATTGGCAGGGAAGAAACGACAAGGCATGTGATGGAATCAATAAAGGGCGCGGTTGAAAATTCTTTCTTAGAGAAAATCGAGGAGAAGGAGGTGGATGTCGTTCCAGAGGCGTTAGTGATAGGTGCAGGAATAGCGGGTATGTATGCCGCATTGGATATCGCAGATGCGGGGTTCAAAGTGCATTTGGTGGAGAGAACGCCTACTGTCGGAGGACACATGGCACAGCTTGATAAAACTTTCCCAACGCTTGATTGTTCTGCTTGTATTCTAACGCCGAGAATGGTGGACGTGGGCGGGCATCCGAACATAAATCTACTGAGTTACTCAGAGGTAGAATCGGTAGAAGGCTCGGTTGGGAATTTCAAAGTGAAGGTGAAGAAGAAACCGAGGTACGTAATTGAGGAAACATGCACCGGATGTGCTTTATGTGAGGAAGAATGCAGATTCAAATACAAATGGCCAGATGAATTTAATGTGAATCTTGGAAAAAAGAGTTCGATATTTAGGCCGTTTCCGCAAGCAATTCCCGCTGTTTATTGTGTTGACCCTGAGTATTGTCAGATGGTAAAAAAGGGAAAGTGTGGAAAAGCAACGATTGAAAGCACCAGAGAAGCAATTAAAAAGAGGAAGAGTGGAGAAGAAGTATCCAAAGATGAAGCCCCTCCCTGTGTTCTGATATGTGAACCAAACTGTATAGATTTTGACATGAAAGAGGAGATAGTTGAACTGACCGTGGGAACGATTATAGTTGCGTCCGGTTTTGACATCATAGACCCGAAAGAGTCGCCAGAATATAAGTATGGTGTATATCCGAACGTAATTCACGGCTTAGAATTTGAACGCTACTCTTCTGCCAGTGGTCCCACGTTAGGCAGGATATTAGTAAATGATAAGGAGCCGAAGGACGTGGTTTTCATATCTTGTGTTGGGTCGAGGAATAAGCAGACCGGGTATGAATACTGCTCTCGTGTATGCTGTATGTATTTAGCGAAACATGCACATTTGCTTGAGGAGAAGGTTCCTGATTGCAACATAACAGTGCTATATCAAGATGTAAGGGCATTTGGGAAAGGCTATGAGGAGTTTTATTCAAGGGTGAAAGGAGAGGGCATTAGTTACCGCAGGGGACTTGCAGCCGATATATACAAAAAACCGGGCAGTGATAGGCTGGTGGTGAGGGCGGAAGATACGATGCTTGGCGAGCCTTATGAGCTCGAAGCAGACCTTGTAGTGCTTGGAGTGGGACTGAAACCGAGTGATGGCAGTGAAAAGTTATTTAAAATGCTTGGAATCACAGAAACGGTGGACAAATTTGCAAAAGAGGCACATCCAAAGGTCAGACCGGTGGATACGGATATAGAAGGACTTTTTGTGACCGGATGTGCTCAAGGTCCAAAGGACATTCCAGACAGTGTAGCCCAGGGCAAAGCAGCGGCTGCTGCTTCTCTTTCTCTTTTAGCACCGGGCAAAGCGAAAATACGATCTTCAGTAGCAGAGATGGACGAAGAAGTATGTGTAGGGTATAAGTCGTTAAGGGAAATGGCGGAAAAAATAGGAGCTTAGATGAGGAGGTGAAGAACAAATGGTAGAGGAAGGATATGATTATACAAAAATCCCGATGACGGGGTCGGTAGAAGGAGTTGCGGCTGATGCGCCGGAGGAAGCACCGAGGATTGGCATTTATATATGCCATTGCGGAATAAACATAAAGATGGTATTGAACGTAGTGGACATTATGAATTATGCGGCGATGTTGCCGAACGTTGCTCTTGTCCGGCACTATATATTTGCGTGTTCAGACCCGGGGCAATCGCTAATAAAAGGGGACCTTAAAGCGGGTAAAGTAAACAGGGTGATAGTAGCTGCCTGTTCTCCAAGGATGCACGAGCTAACGTTCAGGAAAACTTGTAGTGGTGAAGGTCTTAATCCTTACTACTTCGAGATGGCGAATATAAGAGAGCATTGTAGCTGGCCACACGTGGATTATAAGGAAGGAGCGATGGAGAAGGCGAAGGAATTGATAAGGAGTGCGGTTGCAAGAAGTTCATTATTAGAGCGAATTGAGGAGAAGGTGGTGGAAGTCAATCCGGAAGCATTGATAATAGGAGCGGGCATAACCGGGATGTATGCGGCACTGGATATAGCGAATGCCGGCTATAAGGTACATTTAGTTGAGAAGAAACCTTCTATTGGTGGGCACGTGGCGCAATTGAACAAGACGTTCCCAACACTGGATACTACCGCTTCTCTTTTAACGCCGAGAATGATAGACATAGGAGCACATCCGAACGTAAATCTGATGGCATATTCAGAGGTTGAAGATATAGAAGGCTACGTTGGTAATTACCAGGCGAAAGTGAAGAGGAAGCCGAGATACGTGGATGAAGCAAAATGCACGGGATGTGGCTTATGTGCCGAGGCATGCCCGGTGAAAGATATATCAAATGAATTCGACGAGGGGTTGAGTAAGAGAAGTGCCATTTACATACCTTTCCCGTTTGCAGTTCCACCTGTTTATACGGTTGACGCAGAACATTGCTCGCTGCTAAAAGAGGGTAAATGCGGTAATGCGACACTTGAGGGTGTTAAAGAAGGTAAAGAAGTTCCACCTTGTATGGCGGCATGCAGTCCGGGAGCGATAGATTTCGGGCAAATAGAGGAGACAGACGAGTTGACCGTGGGCACAATTATAGTTGCAACCGGTTATGACATCGTGGACCCGACAGTGTCGGCAGAATACAAGTATGGTGTATATCCAAATGTAATTACAGGATTAGAGTTTGAGAGGTTGTCATCACCGAGTGGTCCTACGGGTGGAAAGATAGAGATAAACGGAAAAGAGCCGAAGGACGTTGTTTTTATAAGTTGTGTCGGGTCGAGGAATACGCAAGTGGGTAATGAATACTGCTCTCGTGTATGCTGTATGTATATAGCGAAACAGGCGCATTTAGTAAAGGATAAACTGCCGGACGCAAACGTAACAGTGTGCTATCAAGATGTGAGAGCGTTTGGTAAAGGCTTCGAGGAGTTTTACGGTGATACGAAGAAGGAGGGCGTTTTCTATTTACGAGGACTTCCGGGAGAGATATACAAAAAACCGGGCAGTGATAGAGTGGTAGTGCGTGGCGAGAATACACTGCTCGGGGAGCCGTATGAGAAAGAAGCGGACCTTGTGGTGCTTGGCGTGGGAATGAAACCCAACGAGGGCGTGTGGGACATAGTAAATATGCTGAAACTATCACAATCTCCAGATCAGTTCTTATTAGAAGCACATCTCAAGCTCAGACCAGTTGACACGGCAACAGATGGCGTATATATTGCGGGATGCTGTGCAGGTCCAAAGGATATACCAGAAAGTATATATCAGGGAAAAGCAGCGGCTTCTGGTTCTCTCGTCTATTTAGTTTTGAGGAAGGCAAAATTGGAGCCTACAATATCAGAGATAAACGCGGAAGTTTGCATTGGATGCCGGTGTTGCGAACAGGTATGTCCTTATGGTGCGCTTGTGTTTGACGAGGAGATAAGAGTAATGACGGTAAACGAAGCGGTTTGCAAGGGCTGTGGCGGTTGTAATTCGATATGCCCTTCGGGAGCAGCGACAATGAAGCATTTCCGCGACAGACAGGTATATGCGCAGATAGAGGCGTTGACGCAGATAGGAATGCCGATGGTTGAGATTGCGGGGGCTGAAGCAGTAGCAGAAGCATCCGCAGGCACAGAAACAGAAACAGGTGAAGCAGAGAGTGCAGAAGTGGAGCAGAGTGCGGAGTGAACTAAAATTCACTCCACTTTTATTCTGCTTTTAACTCCACAATCTTCATTTTTTCCACATCCACCAACCCTCTATCCGTTATCTTTAACTTCGGTATCACCGATAAAGCGATAAAAGACATTGTAATAAAAGGAGCTCGCAATTTACAACCCATCACTGAAATTTTCTCTTCCATCTCTTTTTGTTTTTTTAACACATAATCCAGCCCTTTATCGGTCATTAGCCCCGCAATAGGCAGTTCCAACTCGCTCTTCACCTCGCATCCGCTGCACAGAACAATTCCACCACCTATTTCTCTTAAGCGGTTGCAAGCGAAAGTCATGTCTTTTTCGTTTGTTCCTATAACAACAATATTATGAGAGTCGTGAGCGATAGAGGAAGCGACAGCACCTGTTTTCAATCCAAACCCTTTTACGAAACCCAAGCCCGTATTACCGGAGCTATGATGCCTTTCGACAACGCCAATTTTTAATATATCACGAGCTATGTCCATACCGCTTATCTCCTCTATAATCTCCTCAGTCAGGAGTTCGCCTTCTATCAAACCAATTATTCTCACCTTTGTCGCTCTTTCCAGCTTTATCTCAAAATCATCAGGTTTTACTTGCCTTATCCTTACACTTTCGCCGTATTCCGGATAATTATGCTTATAGTTATATTCGGTGCGAGGAGCAAAATCAGTCAAAATCTTTCCATTCACTATCACTTTCTCCACTTCAAAATTCTCCAAATTTTTTAACAGCACGATGTCAGCGATTTTACCGGGTGAAATGCATCCCAAAAAATCGTCGAGTTTGAACCATTGCGAAGGATTTATCGTGCACATCTGCACTGCTTTTACAGCGTCTATACCTTCTTCAATGGCTCTTCTCAAAACAAAGTCTAAATAACCTTCTTCCTTTAAATCGCGCGGTGTTCGGTCGCCGTCTGTGACGAGCATGCAATTCCTTGTATCTACGGATTTCAACAAAGGAGCGATATTTTTCAAGTTCTTTGCCACTGAACCTTCTCTTACCATTAGATGCATACCCAGCCGGAGCTTTTCCTGCGCTTCCTCATACGAGACATTCTCGTGGTCCGAGCCGACGCCGCTTAAGACATAAGCGTTTAGCTCTTTACCGTTGAGTAGAGGAGCATGCCCATCTATTGGATATTTTAACTTCTTCGCAAGCTCTATTTTCTTCCATACCTCCTCCTCTTTCGTTATGACACCACCGTAATTCATTACCTCTGCCAGGCCTATGACGTCCTCTATATGCAGCAGTTCCTCTATTTCTTCCTGCCCTATACTCGCACCCGGGGTCTCAAGTCCGAGAGAAGGGTCGGTAGAAGGCACGCAAGAAGGCGCCATGCAAAATACTTTTAGCGGTGTTGCTTTTGCTTCTTCTAAAATCGCTCTTATTCCCTCGACTCCTAAGACATTGGCTATCTCATGCGGGTCCGCCACCACCGCAGTCGTCCCACGAGGCACTACCGCATTTGCAAACTCGCTTACCGAAAGCATGCTCATTTCTATGTGCGTATGTCCGTCTATCAATCCCGGAACTGCATAATTATCCTTCGCTTCTATTTCCTTCCTACCATCGTATCTTCCTAATCCCACGATTAAACCACGAGCAATTGCAACATCAGTTTCGTATATCTCGCCACTGCATACGTTCACGAGATTTGCGTTTTTTAGCACCAAGTCCGATTTTTGTTTGCCTGAAGCGATGTCAAGCAAATTTTTTGTTTTCATTTTCACGTACAAACAAAAACTGTGAGAAGCGATAGAAAAATATTAATCTTTCATCAAACTTTCTTCTAAAGAAAATTTCTTTGGTAAAGCTTTCTTTTCTAAAGAAAGGTTTGTGAAAATCTGTGTAATCTGTGGTTATTATGTTTTAGAAGAATTCTGAACAACATGAACACCAACAATCATCGGATACGCCCCATATTCCAGCCTATCAACACTATAATCCGTATAAGTAAGCCCAATAGCGAGGTAAATATCGTTCTTCCCCAAATACCTGAGCATTCTCAGCCCATAAGTCCAACGATGCTTCTTTTTCAAATCGTTCCATGTTTTGTAGAAGGCATTGCACCTGCATGACCATCTTCGGTATATCCTGCCTGAGGTATCTTTGAAGTTAAAACGAATATATTGCTCGTAGCCTTTTCCTTTCTCCGTTTTCTTCGTCGCCCTCTCTTCATACACGTGCAAAATGCGTGGCTTTATCAACCCCAAACTCCTGCCACTTTTAAACACTGCATCCACCGAAGCATCAACAGTACTTTCCAGGAATTCTCTTTTCTCTTCAACTTTCAATTCCCTTTCCACGCCTTCGCCGTAAACAAAAAACCTGTCCTCCTTCCTTGGACGCATGCCTCGCCACGCATCAACGTATATATTGGATACAGAAAGGTTTTTGAATTTTGGCATACCCGCGGTAAAAATATCGGTTTCATAAACGCCTTGCGGTCTTATCCAGTCCCCGTTTTCGTCTATGCCTGCGATGCAGACCTGCCCCTTCTCAGGTCTTGCAACTGCCAATACGGTAAGATTTAAGAAGTTTGCTCGACTTAACGCAGCGATATTCGCAGTAATTTTGGTTATTCTTGTGTATTTACCGGCATTTGCTCTTTTCTCAACTCCTGCTCGAGCTTCGGAGACATAAGCGTTCTCTATTCTCAGCATGTCGCCTGCTTTTATATCGCCACGAAGCAGAAGCTCTGCTTTATCATCCCAGAAGGAAACCCTTTTGTAATCGAATTCATCTGCTATTATGATGCCAGCAACTTTTTTAGCTTCATCACTAACTTTGACTTCTTTAGCGGGTAGAATTCGGAGCACTTTACCTGTTATGTTTACCATTGCTGAAACAACTGTTTTTAAGTGATTGATATGATTGATATTATAAAGATTTAAAACAAAATATGATAGACAAGATGGATGAAGTCCTCAACAAATGTAGCACAGTAAAAATTCCAAGTTAAAAAAGTGGAAATAGAATCAGAGGAGTTTTAGAAGGATATGAAATGGGGAGAAGGGAACTATTCAGATTTGATGAGGAAATATTCTGAGAAATGTGTTGCAATTGTTGATACATTTTCTTAGAAAGAAAAGCTTTTCCGAACAACTTTTTATATGAAAAGGTCAAAATCAATAGTAGTGAAAGAAAAGATGGAAAAGAGAATAAAGGCAAAGTTCTTGGAAGGTATTTTTAAGCCCTTAGAAAAGGTGGAACTCGAAGAGGGGAAAGAAGTTATCGTGACAATAAAAGAGGTTCCTAAAGAAACAAAGGATGCTTTTGAGAAAGCAGCCGGGAGCTGGAAGGGTTTGGTTGATACAGAGCGGTTAATCAAAGACATTTACGAGAGTCGAAGAATTAGAGCTCCTGAGGTTAAATTATGAAATATCTCCTTGATACAAGCTGGGTTATTCATTATCTACGAGGAGAGGAAAGAGTTGTAAAGAAACTTCTTTCATTAAGAGAAGAAGGATTAGCAGCGAGTATGATCACCCTGGCTGAATTATATGAAGGCGTTTTCAGGTCTATTAATCCTGTTTTAGCTGAAGAATCACTAAAAGATTTCTTGACGGGAATTTCAATTCTGGGGATGGATGAAGAAGTATGCAAGATTTTTGGAAGAGAAAGAGCGAGATTGAGAAAGTTAGGAAAACCAATTGGTGATCTTGACCTTCTAATTGCTTCAACCTGTCTTCGTTACGATCTAACACTTCTCACTGATGACACAAGAGAGTTTGAGAGGGTGGAGAATTTAAAAATTTAAGTGAGTGTATCAGTGCAAACTTCCGGTAGATATAGGAGTTGTTCCGATATAAGTTCCAAGATGTGAACTTAACAAGTCATTTAGGGGGGTAATATGCCATTCCATAATTTTTTATTTTTGCTATATTTATTTGAGTGACAAATCAGAATAAAAATACCATGTCCGATGAAGAATACACAAAACTGGAATATTGTATCAAGTATAAAAGTAGTGAGATAAGCAATGAAGATGTTATTCCACTTGTTAAACAGACAATTGAAGAGGCAAAAAAGAAAAATCCTGAGAAGGCAAAAGCTCTCGATAACATAGAAATAACAAAAGGGCCGAGTGCTCATATGTTTGATGTGGACTTCGACACAATTCTGATAATCGTAGTTGTTCTTAAAGTCTCGCATAGCATATTAAAACCCATAATACTCGAAACATGGCATGAGATAGTGATTCCACTATTGAAAAGAAAACTGAATATAGAAACGCATGAAGACAATTTAAAAAAGATGGAAGAAAAAATGGAAGAGCCAAAAAAAGAAATAACAAAAGAAATAGCAGATGAGTTTGACGAAGAAAAAAGAAAAGAAATAGCAGATGAGCTTGACGAAATATTAAAACAAACAATAAAAGATGAATCATTAAGCAAAGATGTCAGAAAATTAGCAAACGAGATGTTGAATGCAAGTCCTATGAAAAAAGAAAAAACTTAAGGTAGAATGTGCAATTGCATTGCACATAAATATTTTCGTTTCTATTATATCAATTTCTAATACAGGTTATCGGTTGCCATGACTAACAAATCAATAAAGTGTAAACTGATTGGCATATTAGTAGTTGTGCTATTGGTAGGTTTAATTCTTATGATTCCCGTGAATACAATAGAATTTGAAAGTACTTATCAAATTCCAGTGTAATAGAAAAGGAGAAAACTTAGGTTGTTATTTCTCAGACATTTCAATTATGTAAAACCGAAGATAGATGAAGAATCTCCGCCATTATACACTTATGAGCGATGATTTTTCTTAGATTTCGAATAAAATATTCTCCATTTTAGATAGAGTTTTCTCCATTATTTCAACCAAGTCGTCAAATAACTGTATCAAAGGCTGATTTTTGTTATAAATTTTGAGTGGATCGTGGTTATTATCAGGGTATCTTGTAACAGTAGCATGAGGAAGCATTATAAAAGAAAGACAATACAAAGAGTAACTAACATACATGCCATTTAAAATTGATTGAATTTCCCTAATCACTTCTTCCCTACTCTGCTCTACTAAATTTAAAGTAAGTATTCCTACATCATTTTTCGATTTCTCGAATTTTGGTGGATTGAAACGATGCAAAACATCATAAAGTTCGATATAAGACTCTTTCTTTTCGATAAAATCTTTCTCTGAAATTTTTATATCCTTTGGATGCACTTTCTGCAATTCTAAGTTGTTCAATTTGCTTATTATTGATCTGATTTCGCCTTCTTGAATAAAAAGAATTTCTTCAATTAATTTTTTGTATGCTGCCTCCTCCTCTAAAAATTCAAACACATCCAATAAATTAACTACCCCTTTGTAATAATTTCCAACATCAAAATCCTTCATGAGTTTAGTCTCTTTTACTTCGGGAACTTTTTTAATTATTGCAATTACCTTTTCTAATTCTTCCCTTTGTTTTTTAATTGATTTTATGTATATTTTCAAGGGATTATGGAGAGCCTTTTTCGCCTCCCCCTCTTTTATTATTCCAATCACTATAGCCCAAGATTTGTTTGCCTTCTCAACGCTTTGCTGCAAGTAAAAAACCGCCTGAGGATAGAATTCCTTCTCATACAAACACTTTGCAGCTTCCAAATCCTTTCTTGCTATTTTAAAAAGGGCTTCAGAAATTTTCATAGCTCAACCCGTTATTTATGTTAGTTCTTTTAGCTTCCTCTTCTATAAATTTTTTCCTGATCACTGATAAAAATATTCGAGAGGTTCCTACTGTTGAGATTATTTATATCTGGAAGGGCTCATCACAACTTGAATAAGATATTTTGCGAAATTAGATGCTTATTTTCCGATATAAAGCCATATTTGGGCTTCTTTTCGTTAAGATTTTGAATTGTGGAACAGCCTCTTAACATACGGAGCCTATGTATATAAAGTTTGCTGGTATTCTTGCTAGAATAATAAATATGTCATTTATATCTAATGCTTTTAGTAAGAATGAACAAAAAGCAAGGGTTGTAGGCAAATATCGAAAAATTTATAAGGATTGGATAGCAGAGATAAAATTAGCATAAATGAAATTGGAAGGAGGCGATAATAATGGTTGTGATAAAATGCCCAGAGTGTGGGGGAAAACAAGTTTGCCTGAAAGCTATGATGAAGAAAGATTTGCAGGAGAAGTAAAATGCACAGAATGCGGAGCAAGGTTACTTGTAGGCGTAATAAAGGGGAAAGTAAGATTTGTAGGAATACTATGAAGGAATCACTGCTGGCAGTCATAATTTTAGGATTGGTTTTAGCAAACTCCGTTGCGATAGCTGGTGCATCACCGGATTTAACCGAGACAGGAAAAGACTGGTTGGCAATGCATGCTGGCAGTGGAACGCCAAAGTGCTATCAAACGTCTGGAATTCCATTCACAGATACCGATGGGTTACCACAAGAAGGATCTACTGGCGATGTCGCAGGTATGTTATATATCGCCCATTTTGAGGGTAAAGATGATATGGCCATAACTGGTGATGGCTATAGCTATAACGACTTCAAGGCTGCTAACGAGAACAACGATTTGACAGAACCTGATATCAAGTGGGTTTTTGACAATGAGGGTGGAGAAGGTGAACCACAATATTGTATCGGTGTAACACCAACACCCACTCCTACGCCAACACCAACATCTACTCCAACACTAACCGGGGCGGGAAAAGACTGGCTGGCGACATACGCAGGTGTTGATAATTGTTTTAAGACATCTGGTATATCCTATAAAGACGCAGATGGTGTCTCGCATACCGGCGCTCGACCGGCGATGTTGCAAACTCATTATTTGTTGCCCATTTAGTAGGTAAAGATGATGTAGTAATAACTGCTGATGGTAAGACTTATTCTGATTTCAAAACGGCAAATGGTGGTAATGATTTGACGATAGTAGATGTTGGCTGGGTTTATGATAACGATGGGGGTGCAGGTGAAGATAAGTATTGCATAGGTGGTACACCAACACCAACACTAACACCGACATCTACTCCAATAATATCCGAAGCTGGAAAAGACTGGCTGGCGACATACGCAGGTGTTGATAATTGTTTTGCTGCAAGTGGTGTCAGCTTTAAAGACTTGGAAGGGGAAACACACGATGGAGGCACCAGTGCAGTTTGCGCTATGCTTTACGTAGCCCAAGAAGTAGATGAGAAGGATGCTCCCATCGTTAATTCAAAGACCTATGACGATTTTTATGCTGCGAATGGGAACAATAAAATCAGCTTAGATGATGTTGGTTGGGTTGCAGACCATGAAAGCGGTGCAGATCAGTATTGTATAGGTGTAACCCTAACACCTACACCAACGCCAACACCGACATCTACTCTGACACCTACCCCAACACTAAGCCCAGGGCTTTCTCCAACACCTACACCAACTCAAACACCTTCACCTTCTCCGATTTCTTCTCATTCGCCAACACCAACACTTATAGACTCAGACGGCGATGGAGTACCAGATAGATACGATTATGCACCCTACGATCCGAACATCCAAATAAATGAGGATATTAAACCTGAGGCTACACCTGAGACTACACCAACACCACAACCACCCGGATTTGAAGTCCTATTCGTAATTGTTGGGTTATTATTAGTGGCATATTTAATCAAGCGAAGAGAGGTGAAATAATCACATGCATTGGGTTCACGGATGCCAATGGCAGGAAATATAATGACTGGATACCTGCAATTAGGCAGGAATGACGGTAGGTGGAAATTGAAAAATGGCAACCCCGGCAAAGCATAAGAAAGGAGCAAAGAAGCATTATAAGTGTGCGATACTCACGATAAGCACCTCTAAATACTGGAAGAAAGAAAAAGGTGAAGATATATCAGGCGAAACAGCAAAAGAGCTCGTGACGAGAAGCGGGCATGAAGTGGTTTATTACGACGTGGTGCCGGATGAGGAAGGTAAGATACATGAAGGCATATCAAAAGCGTTGAACACCGATGCTGATTTCATCATCACCTCCGGCGGAACGGGCTTGACAAAAAGCGACGTTACGATAGAAGTTATATCTAAACTCTTGAAAAAAGAGCTACCGGGTTTTGGCGAACTCTTCAGGCAGAAAAGTTACGAGGAAATAGGCACTGCGGCAGTATTAAGCCGTGCGATTGCCGGTGTGATAAACCAAAAAGCGGTTTTTTGCCTCCCCGGCTCGCCTGATGCGGTTAGATTGGCACTGACCGAGATAATCATGCCTGAGATAGTGCATATAATGAAGCACGTGGGGGAATAATGTCCTTGTTTCCATGACCTTCATGCAAAAGCGAAAATTGTTATAGGTATATGAATTATCCCCTCTTTCATGGTTATTTTTTCTGTGTTGGATATTATCACACCATGTTTAGATTGGTATCTCGTAATAGCTTTTTTTATCTGACCTTTGCCTTTTTTCCCAATACTCACCTCTACGGGTATTATTTCTCCCATTCCTGTTTGCTCCTAAGATGGCACAGGGCTCAGCAACATCTTTTATGTTATGCGCTTCCATTGCTGCGCTTTTTGACTGCACGTTCACACTGTTTATTTCATCTCGTGAAAAGCAAAACAGTGGAATACCAAACTTAGCAGAGACCTCCTGCAACTCATCAGTTTTTTTAAAATCCACCGTGCATAAACCTTTAATTTCTTTCTGTTCTATCTCCAATTCCTCTAAGAACCTGCGAATCGTGCTCTCCATCTCCTCCGCTTCAACGCCGCGATGAAATCCGATTCCGATATAGAGACATCTCCGCTCTTCATTCTTCCACTCAAAGTTTACTATACACCTCCTTAATGGCGATAATGAATGCATCATATTTGATAGATGCTTTGTCAAAAACCTTTTATTAAAAAGAAAAGGTTTATCAAAAGAAACTCTTTTTTAGCGGTTTTCTTTTGTAAACAGCAGAGTCGGGAAATTATTTTCAATCTCTCCTGCTCTTGTTGAAACTTAAAGGCTCCACTAAGCACAGATTAAATTACAAGTCCAAGACCCAAAAAATATCTCTTCTTACGAAGCATTCAAAAATTAACAAAGAGAATCTGTTGTGGATATATTTATTGAACTAACTTCAATCTTCCATTATGTCCAGAACTGAACAAAGTGGAGAGTACGAACTTAGACGTAAGGAAGAACTATGTAAATTTTGTAATAAAAAGTTCAGCCGGGATTCACGGACTGAGAATACATCTGGCATTCGAGAAAAAGAAAGCCTCAAGTCTGAAAGAAGTATATCAAATTAGAGAAGAGATAGCAAGGGTTAAAAGGCGATATAGGGCAATCTTGAACGATTATATGAGAAGAGAGCAATCCTAAAATATGCTATCAACTCTCACCCACCTACAACACAAAAGTCCGAAACATCTAACCAAAAAACGACCAGTTAACAAGTCTATAAGAAAAGTTTTATCAAAAACGCTTCGCAATCGGTGGGGTAAGGTTGGGAAGTGGTGGAGAGGTGTAGTAGAATTGGAATAATGCGAAGTTTTATTATAGTGGATGTGTAGAAATAGATGTATGGCTATGCTAAGGCAGATAGAAGAAGGGGATACAAAGGGAGAGATTATTATTCCGAAGGATAAGTTTAAGGAGTTTGTGGAGGTTCAATTAAAACGTACCAAATTAAATTTTATAAGTATATAAAAGAAACTTCTGAAAGAAGCGCTATAAAAAATCGGATAAATACGGGGTATGTGACTTTAAATTAACAAAAAGTTATAGTTGGCAATAGAGAGAAGAATAAATGGTTGATGGGAAACGGATTCAGTTAAAAAACGAAGACATTAAGAAGTTCATTCAAGCGTATATCTTGGAATATAGAACGTTTTTAGAAGAAAATTATCCCCAGAGCAAAAACGATTTTCCTTTGTACGCCGGTTATCCTTTTGACGTAAAAGCATATGTAAGCGAGAAATCTACACTTATTGTATACAAATATAATGCACCTTCGCTAAGAATCGAAGTTGTTGAAGTTAACAGTGTGCCAGACCGGAAAACCGTACAAGAAAATGCTATTCAAGGATATTCAAGTGCATATCTCTCGCGTATAATAAACAAGCCTCAAGATGTTGCTAGAAAGGACATTTTGGCTTATGAGGCGCATGAGAAGGAGTATGAGGAGCAACAGGAATATTATGAGCAGTTAGATGCAGAAGCTGAAGTAGATGCAACAATAAATCATTATTTGAATTATTTGGAATCAGCTTACAATGTTAAAAAGAAAACTTCTGAGGAAAAGAGGAACGAGATTTATAGTGCTATAAAGCTGGTTTATGAGCGTATGGATTATTATGATGCATATTTAAGGACAGGATGCGATACCCTTTTTCTGGTGATGTTTGAACTCAACGCGGATATCGAATCATCGATTTTTTTGAGTATCCACGGCAAGTATAGACCTGCAAATGCTTTACTGCGACGATGGTTGGAAACAACTATTCATTCATTATATTTTGATTTCGAGTTGAAAAGGTATAATAAAAACACTAAAACATATGAGTCCACTCTTAAAAAACGTAATAACTGGCTTAAAAAACCACGTCATATTCGCTTTACTGGCGATGACTTTAGTATATTAGCCATACTAATAGACCCAGATACAGACTATATCGCCACGCAATTACTGAAGGAAACAACTTCTTATTTTAGCGAACAATCTTTTAGAAGATATGTTGAGAATCTTTATAGAAATCTATCTAAATATGTTCATTATGGTGGAATGATTCCATCTGAGGATGAACTACTACTTGAGTTTGCTGAATACAATGAGAAACTTTTTAGAGAATGGTATGTAAAATTGAATCGGATTAATGAAATTTGTAATATTCTCACCCTTTTGAAATTTCCAGAAATGCTCACTCTCTATGAGGAATATAAAGAAGAAAGATTTCCTACTTTGAAAGAGAAACAAATGCGAAAATTAAAAGAATTGCTAAAAATTAAATGATATTTCAATTGGATTACGTGGATGCTACATTTTTCAAAATGGTGTGGCACGGACGGGACTTAAGCGTTTAGAGGAATAATGCGGGGTGGATAGGTTATGGCTTTGGATCGTAGAGACCTTCAACCTTTATATGTAGAGAAAACAAATAATAATCAGTGATAATATTATGAATGACATGGAATGGTTTAAGGAGCATTTGGCTCAATTAAGAGAAAAGTATGAGTCGAAACTGGTAGCCGTCTTAGATGGTGCGATAATTGCGATAGGCGATGACCTCGAGGAAGTAGCAAGAATAATCGAAAGAAAAAAGAGAACTGGTGAAATAAAGGGAACACCTTATACGGGTAGAGTGGGTGATGATATCGCAGCAGTGCATGTTCCATCGGTGTATGTCTGAGGATTGATTCCCATGTCAGATTTTTGCTTTGAGAACAACTATCCGATGGTGAGAATTTTTGTCGTTAAAGAAAAGGTATCAGTTCCAGTTTGGGTTATCATAGATACTGGTTCGCCATATACAATTATTCCAAATAACATACTAAATAAACTTGGATTGGGAAACGGAGATATAATCACAAAGATTACGATTCATGGTGTGATACGTAAAAAAGAGTGTGCAGTTGAAGCCTCGGCATATCTGCTTGAAATACGAATTGGTGAAAAATCATTGGAAAAAATGCTCGTTGTTGGATACGATTTCGATCCGAGGCTTGGATTGCTTGGGCACAACGCACTGGTAAATTTTCAGCTTTTTGTGGATTGGCGTGAAAAGAGGATCGAGCTTCGTGAGGTTTCTTCAAAAATTATTTCAAACATTTAATTCTCGGATTCCATGAGTTTATTCTAAGGTGATGCAGGAGCGGGCCACTCCGAAGTTGTTATCACCGCCTGTGCTGATATACCCTCTGCAATGAGCTTCGAGAATTCATTCGCACCTCTATGCCCGTTCAGCACGGGTATAACATAGTTCCCATTCTCATCTATGCAGACTACCCAGGGGTCTTCGGTCTTTTTCTTCGGCTCTATTGCCCTCACAACCACACCCAAAGGGAGAACGGCAACGATGTTCTTCTTCTCTTTGAAACTTTCTCTTATCGCCCTGTAAACGCTTTTCACCTTTTCATCTGCGCTGTCGCACGAAATTTCTTCCGAGCATATCAGCTCTGCATCGAATCCTTCGTCTAAAAGCACGCTTTTCACCTTTTCGGCAATTGCAACTGATTTTTGAGCAAGTGAGAATATGGCAATCATTTTTCACCTCCACCATACAATTTTGAAACACCTGATTTTTCAAGCACGTCCCCTACGATTATCACGGATTGGCTCTTTATGCCCGCATTCTTCACTTTCTCGGCTATGTCCGCTAAAGTGCCTCTTATTATCCTCTCTTCCATCCATGACGCTTTATGAACCACAGCAACGGGTGTATCGGGCGGATAGCCAAACCTCAGCTCTGAAACGACGTCGTCAATGAGATGAACGCCAAGAAAGACTATCATTGTCGCTCTGTGCTCGGAAAGTTCTTTTATACTTTCTCCTGCCGGCTTACCTGTTTTCCCAAACGGTTTCGTGATTATCAGCGTTTGCGATACGTCTGGCGAAGTGAGTTCCCTTTTCAGGGATGCAGAAGCGGCAGAGAAAGAAGTAACTCCGGGAACAACTTCAAACGGTATATTTTTTGACTGGAGGAACTCTATCTGTTCTTGAATGGCGGAATAGAAGCTCAAATCGCCAGAATGAAGCCTTACCACTTTCTTTCCCGCATTTACAAATTTATCGAAAAGTGCGAAAATATCGTCTCTGGTCTTTCCATGACTGTCTATCAGTACCGCATCTCCCTTTGCATATTTTAAAACATCTTTATGGACAAGAGAACCCGCATATATGATCACATCGGCACTTTCTATTTCACGCTTTCCTCTGAGGGTGAGCAATTCGGGATCGCCCGGTCCTGCACCTACAAATACTACTTTCATTTCTCCTTCTCCTCCTTCTTTACAATAAGAGTGGAGAGGTAATGAGTTGGTTGTTTTAATTCAGTGAGTTTTCCCAGAACCATTTCTTGATCCTCGAATCCAATCTTAACACCCAAAATGGCTTTTTTATTAGCCAGCATATTTTTGATCTCGTCTATATTTTTTGGTTTGAGGAAGATCAAGGAATCGGAATTTTGTATTACTCGAAGGGCATTATCATTACCTTTTATATCAGGGATTATGGAAACGATTTCATTCCCCTCTGCAATAGGCACTTTAGCCAGAGCGGAACATGCGGAAAGAGATGTTACACCAGGTATGATTTCCACTTCTTCCACTTCGTCTTTAAAGAAGTCCAAAAATTTGTAGAATGTGGAATATAAACTTGGGTCTCCCAGGGTGATGAATGCAACTGATTCACATCCCTTCCCTTTTTCCAGCACTTCCTCTCTCGCCTTTTCCCAATAGAAGTCTAATTTCGCCTGGTCTTTCGTCATCGGGAACACCGGTTCAACAACAATGAGCTCGTTTTCCCTTTCTTTTATAATTCTTTCAACGGTGAGGAGAGCCAAACTCCTTTTACCCTCTCTCGAACTCGGAGCAACTATCATATCCACTTCCCTAAGTGTCTTATATGCTTTCAGCGTTAGCAGCTCCGGGTCACCGGGTCCTACACCTATTCCATACAGCTTGCCGATATTCATTTCTTGTCTCCGTAGATCAGAAATACAGGATAAGAAGGTGCGAGTGCAGTTTTTCCTCCTAAGTCCTTCCCTTTGTTCAAGCAGATATTCAGAACATCCGGATTGATACCTCTGCTTTTCAATACTTTTATGGCTTCCACCACCGTTTCAAGCCTGACTGCGGCTATGATAATTCTCCCCCCTTTCTTCAAGTGCTTGAACACGTTGTCAAACGATCTGTCAAGGTTATCCGTGCCGCCGAAAAAGATGACGTCAAAGCTATGTGATAGATTCACATCTTCCATTTTTCCAATTGCAAGTTCTATTTTATCTACCAGTCCAAATTTTTCTATGTTCTTTCTCGCAATTTCAAAATTCTCTTCGTCCTTTTCCACCGCCGTAACGTCGCAACCTAACCTCGCGAATTCGATAGATACGCTTCCTGAACCCGTGCCAACGTCTAAAATACGCTCCACTCCTTTTATTCTCGCTTTTGATACGATAATCGAGCGGATTTCTTCTCTCGTCAAGCCTGCTTTCGACCGCAAGAAGAGGTCGTCGGATATTCCCGAACTTTTATAATTCCATTCTTTCTCTACCGCCATAGATTATCCCTCATTACTTTTAACAGCTCTTCAACGCTCTTTGGCGGCATTCCCGGGTTTTCACTCGCCATCATCTCGATACCTTTGTATATCTTCAACACCCTGGGCATGGCAAGTCTGCTCGACTTGATAACCGCCTCATCACCTAATACCGCGTATGGCTCACCGGATTTTACGATTTCACCCTCCCTCATAACCATCACCCTATCTGCCCACTCATAGGCAAGTTCGACATCATGAGTCGCTGCTAAAACACTCATATTGTCATTCTGTTCGCATAGGCTATCAATGGTGTTTAGCAAATCTTCTGAACTTTCAGGGTCTAATCCGGACGTAGGCTCGTCTAAAACTAATATATTGGGTTCCATAGCCAGGACTCCTGCGATAGCCACCTTTTTCTTTTCTCCTTCACTTAATTCATGTGCCTTCCTATCCCTCAAGTCCTCAATATTGATCTCGTTTAGTGCTCTCTTCACCCTCTCTTTCACTTCACCCTCTGTCAACCCAAGATTCACCGGACCCAGCGCTACGTCCTGAAACACGATTGGAGCCACAATCTGATCATTAGGATTCTGAAATACTATTCCCACACGCTTTCTCACTTCGGTAAGGGCTTTTTTATTATAGCTGAGGAAAGTACCTGATATATTAATCTTTCCCTTATCAGGTGTTAACAATCCGTTTAGGTGGAGTAATAGGGTCGTTTTCCCAGCTCCGGTACTCCCCACGAGCGCGGTCTTATCTCCTCTTTTTAGCTTCATATCCACGCCCTTAAGCACCCATTTCTTCTTATCGTATGAAAACCATAAGTCCTGAACCTCCACCATATTCTCAGCATCCCTTTTTATATCCTCCTCGTCCTTATGCGCTCTCATATCACGCTCCCCCCTACTGCCATAACGAGTAAACAAGCATCAAATAGAATCATGAGAATGAGAGAAGGCGAAATAATGTGGACTTTGTTCTCGCTTTCGTTTTTTATTCCAAGCTTTAAAGAAGGCATTTTACCCGCATAACAGCGGGCTTCTAAGGCTCGCTCCATATTTTGTGCTTTCTCAAGTGACCTTACGAGCATAGCGGAAAGAAGAAGGCTTAAAGATTTTATCCTGTTCCCCCGTAAATAACCCAAACGTGCATCTTGTGCTTTCTTCGTGCTTTCCATCTCTTCTATCAGCACAAAAATTAATTTATATACCATAAAAGAAAGTTCCACTACTATCTCTGGCATCCGGAACTTCTTCATCGTATCCAACATTTCCGCTATTGGCGTGGTCATAATCAGGAAAAAGAGGCATGAAATCCCGGTCATTGACCTCATCATCAATAAAGCACCTAATTCCAAACCTTCTCTCATCATGGCTAAATGCATCCCTATTATGGAAAAGGTAAGCACTGGCTCGGAGCCCCGTAAAAAAGCTAAAACTAATATAGAAGGTAGTAAAAAGGTTAAGGGTATCGTCATTAGTTCCAAATAGTGTTTGATTCTTACACCACTCCAGATAGTTATGCAGGACATTGTGAAGAGGATGAGAAGCAATAGAAAGAGCGACTGGGTATAGACTGCAATAATAAGCGTAAAGATAGAGAAAAATATTTTATCGCCAGTTCTTATGTTTACAAGCTTATTTGAGACGGTGTAGCCCTCTAAGGTATGATGTAGAGACATTTATTTCTCACTCTCTTTTCTGCCCTTCAACAATCCGAAATAGTAGCCTATTATTAGCGAACCGATAGCTGCTTGAAGAGCAAAGAGGAGAGATTCAATTTCTCCACTCGGCGGCTCCCAGATAGGATTCACCCAGGGCTCGTAGTCTAAACTTTGCGCTATCAGCTCCATTCCTTGACCATCTGCGCCACCCCACTCTGCTTTTGGAATTGCTGTCGTCAGAGCAAGCAAAGAGAAGAAAGAAAACGCAAGCACGACTGCAAGGATTGTTGTGACCTCAAACTTCACTTCCGCTCACCCCCTTCGGTTGCCACGTCTCCACTGCCACTCCGTGTTCTTGTAAAAGCCTCAACACCAATGCCACCGTTATGCCCTCTACAATGGCAAGCGGGACCTGCGTGACTGCAAATATGCCAAAGAAAGCTTCAAAAGAGAGTAAGATACCCCCTTTCGTTGCAGGAAACGCCGCCGCCAACTGCCCGGCGGTAACCACATAAGTCACTAAGTCGGCAAAGAAAGCCGCTACAAATCCCGAAGTCAGAAGTCCCGCTTTCATTTTTCTCACTACTATATAAGCCAGCCAGCCAATAACCGGTCCTACTATGCCCATTGAGACCGTGTTTGCACCCAACGTTGTTATCCCTCCATGTGCTAATAACAGTGCCTGGAAGAGCAACACAATGATTGATAAGAAAGCGGTAATGCTCGGTCCAAACAATACCACTCCCAAGCCTGTTCCAGTGGGGTGAGAGCAACTCCCGGTGACCGAAGGCAGTTTCAGAGCGGAGAGTACGAAAATGAAAGCTGCAGTGACAGCCAATAATGGCATTACTCCCTGTCCCCTTTCCCGCAACTTCTTTGCTCTGTAAATTCCGTAAGCCACTATCGGAACAGCAATTGCATACCACACCACACACCACTCAAGCGGCAAAAAGCCCTCTGCTATATGCATGTTTTGTTACATCCGTAAGTTTTATGAAAGGGTGCCTATTTAAAAGTTCTGTTTTGGGTAATAACTGTTATCCGAATGGGTAGCTATTTCGTTTACCTTTATTCCTGATTTTTTCTACCCCCGAGCTTGTAGCCTGCATAGATGACTAAGAGAATAACTATAACTGCTATGAGCCCCACCAGAGGAGTTGCAGAAATAGGAAATCCTTCTTCTACCTCTACTTCTTCCATCACTTTACCTACTTTTACTACTTCTTCCGCTCCCACACCGCCCTTTCCAGTTGCTGACAACATTTCTTTATTATACTTCACCACTGTTCCAGTGCTTATTACTCCCGGAGCTGAAAGTATACCTGCAATATATTCACGTAAAAGAGGATTCCCGCAAGTATGATGGCAGCAAGTCACACCATGCTCAGCAACGGATTCGGCATATTCTTTAGCAAGCTCCTTAAGAACCTCTTCAGAAGGATGCCAGTATCCTTTTCTTGACACCTCAAGCATTCTCGCAGTAATTGATTGGTAGGCATAAGGATTTTCTTCAAAAAATTCCTTCAGCCCAAGATCGTATTTGTCCATAACATAGACCTCGTAAGTTTCATTCCACATCCTTTCAGTGATAAGTTCAGGCACAGTTACATCCCATCCCCACTGGTGCTCTACGAATTTTGCCATCTCTCTCGCTCCTGCATACCCCTCCTCCTTCATCCCTTTTATCCACTTCGGACTGAAATATCTCGCTCTTTGCTCCCTTGTGAGATAGTTGCTCAGTTCTTCGATTTTTTCTTCTCCGGGATTCCTCTGATTGCTTATATAAAGGTCGGGTGCTTCTCCTTTTGTGTTTCTTACTGCTAAAGCTAACCCTCCCAGATATTGGAAATAATCATCGTTGTCCATCACTCCATGCAGATTAGAGCTTTGACTATGTAATGCAACGTCCACTCTTTTCAGATTCTCCTCAAATACTCCTGCATGCTGATTGCCCCACGTATCCACTCCATATACGTGGCTCATTCTTTTAATGTAAAGATTGGCAAGTTTTGTCTCGTTTTCCCACGTATTACTGGCACCCACGGCATCATCTAAGTTCGTTCCGTATGCCCCGGGTAATTCTGAAAATATCCTTGCCTTTGAGAGATTAGTTGCCACAGATTCGTTATATCCTTCTTTTAGAAGACTTGTATAAATGTAAAAAGTGTTTTCTCTTGCATAGTTCCTGAATTCTTCTTCTGTTACGTTAGAAACAAGCTTAACCGCCTTGTCAATGAGTTTTACCTTATCCGGGAACGTATCTCTATAAAGTCCTGAAGTGGTAACTAAAACGTCTATCCTTGGTCTCCCAAGCTCCTCAGAATTGATGAGTTCGATGTCCACTACTTTATCTCTCCCGTCCCACACCGGCTTTGCTCCTAATAAGTATAAAATCTCTGACTCCGTTATTCCTTGATGTCTCATTGTTTCTACTGACCAGAGCACGAAAGCAACTTTATTTGGATATGCCCCCTTCTTTTCCTGATGTTCGGCTATTAGCTGGTCTGCGAGTTCTTTTCCTATTTTCCATGCTTCTTTTGTGGGAACGATTTTGGAATCAAAGGAATAGAAATTGTTTCCCGTAGGAATAGCCTCCGGACTTCTAATTGGGTCATTTCCCATTTTTGGTGGGACATATCTTCCTTCTAAGCCCTCTAATACTCTGGGAATCTCAATATCGCAGCCCGCAATATTCTCGCTATATTTCTGCGCGAGTTCAAGATCTGTTGTTATGTTGTCTGACATTGTGCCTAAGAGTTTATACTGGGCTTCCTCAATGGGAGTATTGTTAATAATAACCTCTTCCAGGAGTTCATCGAGCATTGTTTTATTACCTTCAAGAAGGACAAAATGATCAATATCATAAACTGCCCTGACATGTTCTTCATATTCTGCTCCCAGCATTGACTTTACCATCTTAATCAGTCTTTCTCCTTCAGGAGGCTGACTCAAGGTGTGCAAGCCATAAGGTATGTATTCAGAAGAGAGTTCGTGAAGATACTGATGCACTTTTCCTCTCATCACCAGCTCCTCAAACTCTTCTAACTTCACTTCTCTTAGCTCCTCTGCTGAGAAGTTAATGTCTTCATCAATTCCCATCCCTTCACAGAGGTCCAATATTGATTGCCTGTACTCTTCCTTAAGACGAGGTTCTGTCGTATCCATGTAAAGATGCATCTTTTGATGAAGCTCAGAGAGGTTTCCATATAATCCCGAGCTTTCGATCGGTGGTGTTAGATAATCTACTATAACAGCATTTCCTCTTCTCTTTGCTTGTGTCCCTTCACCAACGTTATCCATCTCATAGGGATAAATGACTGGCATATCCTGTATTAAAATAACAGGCCAGCAGCTTTCTATTGATAATCCACTCTCTTTACCTGGGAGCCACTCTTGTGATCCATGCTTTCCGAAGTGTATAATTGCATCTGCCTTATACTCTCGGTTAAGCCAGAAGTAGAAAGCTATGTATTGATGGTGAGGAACTAATTCTTTATCATGGTATAGAGCCGTGTTATTCTGCAGTTTCCCCCTTGTTGGTTGAGGAGCAAGTATCATATCCCCTAATTTTATTACCGGGAATACAAAATACTTCCCTGTCGTGTTTTCATACACCATCAAATCTCCAGGAGGATTGCCCCATTTCTCTATTACTTTCTCTCTACCCTCTTTCGGAAGCCCTTTAAACCACTCCGAGTATTTACTCACCGGGAATAAGACCACAGATTCGTTCTCTGCCATTTTTTTGAGTTCACCGGGAGCCCAACTGCCTATATTCCTACCTTGACGAATCATTAAATTAATGATCTCTGTTTCGTTAGGAACTTCTCCTCCCACCCTGTAACCTTCTTTTTTCATCGCACCAAGAAGCTTTTCCAAACTTGGTGCTATATTCAGATAACATGCACCAAAATTGTCTTTCCCGCCTCCGTGATTGTAGTATATAACCGCTATTCTTTTCTCAGGATTATCTTTGTTCCTGAGTTCAATCCAGGAAATGGTTCTGTTTACTACCCATTTTATCTGGTCTGGAATGGGATTATAATACCAGTAGCCAGTTACCGGGTCAATTGACTTCCCTCCAATTACTACATGCTCTATTGTTCCATCTAACTCCGGCTGAGCTATTTGCCATGGAATTCCTATCCATGAAACCCCTTGCTCACTTTCCCTCCATTCTGTCTCATTTTCGGAAGAAAGTTGTACCAAATTCATAACTGGGACGTCAATCCTTTCCAAATCCTTTAACCCTTCTTCAGGAGACTGATAACATATTCTAAAAGCTTTCATGGAAAGGATGATATCCGGTTTTGCTTCTTCAAGGAGGAAAGGATTCGTTTTTTGATACGCCGCAATCACATTTATTCCCCTCTCTTCGAGAGACTCGATAAGTTCATTAATAACTTTTAAATCACCGGTTGCATAATACGACTTATAAAACAATATTCCAGCGGTAGGCTTGCCTAGGTCAGGCTCATACCATTCTAAATACGTATCTAAACTTTCAAAAAGCTTCTTCGCTTCCGGATGGTATATCGCATCTTCTGGCAAAATCATCGGTGTTTTCACTTCGAGTTTCATCTCGCAGAACTTAACAGCCAAATAAACCAAAAGCCTTTTTGCGTTCTCCGTTCCGCCATTTCCCAAGTATTTCTCAATCCAGGGATACTCACTCACATTCACATTTCCTAAATCAGTCTCTCCAGAGTGTATGACAATTATTTTCGCTCCCGCTTCCTTTGCTTCTCTTATCCTGTTCTCTACTTCCATTCGGGACTTCGACTCCAACATCTGCAGTAAAATAATATCGTATCCCCTTAAACTCGCTGGTATTCTTGAGATTTCTTTAGTTGTGTAGGTAGTAACATTAAAACCTAACTCCTCAGCAGCATCCGCGATTAGACCTTTATAGCCAGCAGAACCCACAATAAAACATATATCGCATTTACTATCCTTTCCCTGAGTGGATAATACGCTTTGAAAAATAGGGCTGCATAGAAACATGCACAAGATGAAAACTGTTAACACCCTAACTATTTTCATTTTTGTCATCCCTCTCCAAATCCACGGGGACATAAATTATCTCGCCGGTTTCTAATTTATAAGCAGTTCCGAGTATTTTTCCTTTCCCTCCCGCGGTTTTGTTAGTCATTTCCAGATGTTTTATCTCTTTTCCTTCTTTAATGATAATCTCCATGTCTTCTTCACCGGGATTCTTGATAATGGTCACATTTGATTCCTCAGAAAGAAGCTCTGGTAGGTGTGAGGAGAAAGCAAAGGCAATAAGCAATATTACCGCAAAAGCCATTGCTACGTCGAATAGATTAGCTAATCCACTCATAGGGTCTTCATTATCTCCGATAATATCTCTATACCTCCTTCTTCTTGACATATTCATCACCTCCTAAAACTTCCACTACATATTCCATATCACTTAAGTCTTGAGAATACCATCTCTTTTTGATCGTCACCATAACGTAGTTTATTCCTCCGATAAGTAAACCCAGGACGGTGGTGCTGAATACAACAATCATATTTGTAGCCATTTCACTTATGTTTCCCGAAGCCAAATTCATTAACGCTGGACCCATGGGTATTAACGTCCCCATTAGCCCTAACATCGGTCCTACCCTGATTAATATCCTTTCCTTCTCGGTTCTTTCCCATATGGCTATCTCATACTCTTGTAGAAGCTTTTCAGCCTCTGTTTTGAAATTCCTCCTTCCAATAAATTCAGAAAGTTCGTTAATAAATTTAGAGAGCAAATAACTTGAACCACTACTCATTACGGTTTCGGAAGCTTTTTCTATTTCGCCTCCTACTAAAAACTTTTTCGCCTCCCCACAGCCTATTCTAAGCCTTTTTAGATTGCGATTCCTGGAAGTATATTCGGAGAAGAATGCACCTATTTCTGCAAAGGAATAGACTAAAAGCAGAAGAAGCCCTACTATCACGGGATACAATAGCGCCAGGGTTACCGTGTAAAGAGTAGTTAACAGTGTCTCAGAGACCATCTCATCTATTCACCTCCTTTATCCTATGTCTTAAGAAACCAACGAAAAAGAGGAAAAGAGTGAAAAGAGTGAAAAGAACCAAATTGTCTAAAGGCATGGGAATGCTTAAAGGTGCTATTTCCATATCACTCGCCCGGATATACGCTGGTATGAGTATAACAGATAGAAGATAAAAACTTCCAATGAATATCATTATATTTCCAAGGTTAACAGGGCTTTTCTTAAACTTTCTGGAAAGCAAAGAAGTTATCAAGATTGTTATAAAAAAGATAAAACCAACAGAAGTTCCAATTGCAAAACTGCTCAAGTCAGTATAAGCTGCTAAAGCGGTGCAGGAGATAAAAATGGCAGTCAGGCAGATAGGACAAGGGATAGAAAGTAGCAGGAAGGAGCGCCTGGAGATATCTCGCCTTTTTGAATTCCATTCCTTCACCGTGTGTATACCTGCCGCCAGCATAGCTATGGAAAGCAGTGTAAAAAAGATAACATAAACAGTGGTAACGCCTCTGCTAAGAATCAACTGTCCAACCCTAATCGGGACCAATTCCAGTAATTGATTGACTGCAATTGAAAGGAGAAGATATACACTACCCACATATACAATTTCCTTCCTCTTTAAACTCGCTAATCCACACCCTATCCCCGCTTTTGCCGCAAGAACAAAAATGCTCAAAAAAACAGCAATAAAAAGTCCTGGTATCAGATTCATTTAGTTACATTCGCCTCCCTCGTAAATGCCTTCTCGCTCAACCCATATTCAGAAATATCAAGTAGCCAACTTCCGTCCTTTAATTTCTTATCCGATTTTATTATCTCCACTCTTCTCTGGAATAAAGGACCATCAACTACAAAAGTGTGATATTCGCCATGTTCACCGCAGGGATGAATTTCTTCTGGCAACTCATTAATGAATTTCTCGTTTAATTCCCTACCTACCCACTCTTTACCAAACAAATCAGCTTTAACTTTTATAACTATCGCTTTAAATCCCGTGTTCACAAATTCTTTCAGAATTTCCCGCGGGTCATTTCCCCATAACGGTTCTATTGACGCCACTTCTACTTCTGTGCAAACCCTATCCACCCATTCCTTGTGTTCTTGCAGGTCCATATCACCAAAGACACCACCTTTCACTCCCTTCTTTTTTAATTCTCCCACTGCTTCCTTAAATTTTGCTTCGTAGCCCCCCCACGAGCTCTTAACTTGAATTATGGGTATTCCTATTGCCTTTGCCTGTAAGGCTATCAAATCAGAGCTGATTCCATGAGCCCTTGACCTCGTTCCGTCCTCGGATACGAAATTGAGAAGATAAGAAACGTCAAAGCCGTTTGATAATGCTTTATAGCAGGCAAGGCAACTTTCCTTTCCACCACTCCAGGAAGCGAAAACCTTCTTCTTTTCTTTCATTTCATCTCAGCTCTGAAGTGCAAAATTTGTCTTTAAATAACCTTTGTTTTGGCTAACAATTATAACCCAAATGGGTAATAAAGGGCATCCTTTAACTCAAAACTCTTTCTAAACGGATTTAATTGTAATTCAACAAAAATCCACAAGCCTCTTCTGTCTTAACATCACACTTCGCGCCTCAAAATCTTTTAGCCCTAACTTTCCTTCATGTTTTGACTGCAATCCCGAATTTATATACTCTAAAGCCTCCTTTTGGGTCTCGAACTTCTCACAGCCCTTTCTAAAAGCATCCCTTACCGTCTCTCTAACGAGCCAAACACCCAGAGGAATGAAATAGCGAGGGTGTATTTCTCTGAACACAACTACGCCTGCCTGTCGCTTCATCTTGTGCAACGCCTCCGCAACCGCCAGTCTTGCCGCATAATAGCCCCCGCCTTCCTCAGCAGCATACCTTTTCCTGCCTTTGAATCCCTCATATTCCTCCAATACCACGGGTCTCTGACCCAACGCATCGTTCCAAACAGAACCCGGAAACCACGCCTCGAAGTTCTCATACTCAAATAACGACGGCATCAGTAATATCTGGAAGTGATTGTCCATATACGACGATTCATATACATAAAAGGAGTCAACAGGCGGGTATTCCTTCACCTGTGATGCCAGCCGTCTAAATATGATGTCATCGGTTGCGGTGATGCTCCATCTTGTCGGAACCATTTTTTTATCACTGTTCAATCCTAACGCACCTGATGACAATATCACCGATACCTTATAAACATCCAATCCGAGGTCGTAAAGCGCTTTAGCGGCTTCCTCTGCTCTTAGCTCATCAGAAACGATGCTTTCCACTTTCTTTGGTATCTTCGGATTCTCTGTGACTTTCATCTTTTCCACATTCACACTGGCTCCCATCGGCTGAATTATATCGGAAAAAGAAATCTTAAACGATAGTTTATTCTCAAAAGAGAGCTCAACCTCTGTCGGATGCTCCGCCATTGCTATTTCGCTCATGTCAGAAAGAAACTTAGACCGCGAGGTTATATTTTCACTCTTTTTCGCTCGTAACATGGAACTTCTCATCCCTATTATTTCTTCCATATCAAGACCTTGGGCAAACCACTCGCTTGGCTCTTCCATTCTTCCGGGTTCGACACCAAGCTCCTCTCCTTCTATTACCGTCATCGGTCCCACTCCTACTCTGGGATAACCCCTTCTTCCGACGAAAACGGAAGTTGAAGGACCAAAGAAATCCTTTGTATTCGTTATCTTATCAAACTCAGACCGTTTATTCAAAGCTGCGAGTAAGGGACATGTATTTCTTCCACATAACAACCTCGACCCTTTGCAAACAATACACAATCTCGGCATTGACATTGGCGTGCATACCACCCCTAATCTCTTGCCACACTTTCCTTTGTTTCTATCTCAGCCTCAACCTCTTTTTCACCTTTTATTATCGCACTTCTCATATACCACGAGATTCTCACACCTATAAGTGATATGATAACCGCACCAAGTATGGAGAGGAAGAGGTATAGATAGCCCATCGGATAATTACCCTTGCTTAACAAAATTATACATTTGCTCCCTCCCCAGAGAATCAGCCCAGAGGCAATTATAGAGAATAATATAGCCCACTGCCTGACTATTTTTTCCCCTTCTATGAGCATATTCGTCATCTTACCAATAAGAGGAGCGAGTGCTGCTCCCACATACCACCATATCGCCCCCTTGACATAGTGCATCAGACCCGTTAATAAAATACGCTCACTTGCTTCGAGCGGTTGTATATATTTATCATATTCCACGATACCTAGAAAGGTGCCAGCTAAGAGTAGCACAAATGCACAGATGTAAGAGACAAACGAGATTCTACCGCTATAAATGGATTGCTTCACGGTATTAAAGAACTCGCGCATGAGATTTTCAAGTCCAAATCCTTTAAGTAATAGGTAAATCCCTATAAACCCAAAAATTAGCCCTACTGCCCATCCTGGCTGTCCAACCATGAAAGAGATGAATAATGCAATAAAAATAAGACCTATGGGCGGCAAGAAAGTGCGAGAAAACTTCGGGTCCTCGAATAATCGCTTCATCACATAAAAAGTGCTTTCCAATGGCTCACTCTGCCTCACCACCACTCTCCGCACAGAATCTATCTTCACCCTTGATTGGATAATGGGAATAATCAATTCGTCCTCTGCGCCATCACTCACGAGAATTGCGGAATCAGCCCATGATTTGGACAGAACCTCATCCAGTTCTTTACCTATTTTTATGTCCGACTCTATTCCGACATTCTTATCGCCTGCAACCAAAACAACTTCAACCTCAGCGCCTTCTTCACCTGAACTCAATTTTTCATATATTCTAATTGCTTCAAATATCGCATTTATATCCGAATCCTCAGAATCCGCGAGTGCCAATTTTGTTGCTGCTGATAAACTCGCCTCTCTACCTATAATCGGCGTCTCTAAGCCTGTTTTCTCTCCTATGTCATTATCCCGGTCTACGCAAATAACAAGCGTCTTCACCAGTTTACTCATCTATTATTTTTATTCCCCACTTTAATATATAAACATTTTTTAGAATTGCGTCAATTTCAACTGTCTCGCTATGCACACTTCACCCGGTATTTCAACAGGATATTTTCCTGTCAGACAGCCCAGGCAAAGATTATTCGCATCTATTCCCACAGAATCTATTAGCCCTTCCATACTGAGATACCCTATCGAATCGGCGTTTAAAAACTCACAAATATCAGCCGTGGTCCTCTTTGAAGCCAGTAACTCATCCCGCGTTGGCGTATTGATGCCGAGGTAGCAAGGTGCTATTATCGGTGGACTTCCTATTCGCAGATGCACCTCTTTCGCACCTTTTTTCTTCAAATAATCCACGATTATCCTCGATGTAGTCCCCCTCACGATGCTGTCATCCACCAGAACTATTCTTTTCCCCTCCACGTTAGCTTGCACGACATTTAATTTCAGCCTAACCGCGGTATCTCTTGACGCTTTCTCTGGCATGATAAAAGTCCTCCCCACATACCTGTTTTTTATGAATCCTTCCATATAATCAATCCCTGATCGTTTCGCATAGCCAATCGCAAACGTAGTGCCAGAATCAGGTACAGGTGATACCATATCTGCTTCTACACCCTGCTCCTCTACCAATCTCTTTCCCATCTTCATCCTTACGTCATACACCAACCTCCCATCTAACACCGAATCCGATCTCGCAAAATAGACGTATTCAAATACGCAATGAGCGCTGTTTACCCCTCTATATAACTGATGACTTTCCAAATCGTTTTCTGCTACACGACTCCGCCGCGAGCCCTGTGAGGGCTTAATCACCAGCACCTCGCCAGGTCTTACATCTCGTATTAAATTCCAGCCTAACGTGTCTATCGCAGGACTTTCCGATGCTATTATATAACCTTCACCATTCCCTTCGCCTCCATCCTTTAGTTCACCGAGACACAAAGGTTTAATGCCCAACGGGTCTCTAACCCCTATTAACGTGTTATCCATCAAAATAACCAACGAATAAGACCCTACCACGCACTTCATCAGTTCCTTGATTGCCCCTATCGGGTCATGTCGCATCAGTTCCTTCGCAAGTAACTGCGCCATCACCTCTGTGTCCGTATCAGAATGAAAAATCCTGCCTTCTCTTTCCAGCTCGCTTCTTAACTCCAGAGCATTGACGAGATTGCCGTTATGTGCAATAGCGATTTTCCCCCTACGATAATTCGCGAGTAAGGGTTCTGCATTTTCCACCCGCGACGCTCCCATCGTAGAATACCTGACATGCCCTATACCAATATTGCCCTCCAGCGATTCTAATTGTTGAGTTGAGAAAACTTCGTAAACAAATCCCATTCCTTTTTTTAGTGATATATCCTTCTTCCACCCACTTATTTCGTTTTCTTTTCCTCCTTTCGCACCACCACTACATACTGCTATACCCGCTGATTCCTGTCCACGGTGTTGTAAAGCATAGAGTGCATAAAAGATGGGCGAGGCTGCATTCCCCTGCGTTAAAGCTATGCCTGCTATTCCGCATCCTTCCTTTTTCATTTTAAACTTTTTGTTTCGTTCTCTTTTCTAAAGAAAGTTTGACCAGTAGCTTTTTTGCACTTCTTTTATCTCTTCCACTCTTTTCTTCACCTGCTCATTCTTACTTACCGCACCCTTTCCCATCGCGCCTTCATTTGATAAAAGTGAATTGAAAACAGATAAAGCAGACTCTGCGATAGCATCCAGATTATATCCTCCCTCTAAAGCCATTACAATTCTCCCTTTGCTGTTCTTTTTCGCTGTCTCCTTTAGCACATCCGCGAATAACCCGAATCCCGGAGATGTTACATTCATTGATGCCAGGGGGTCAGCAACGTGTGCATCAAATCCTGCGGATACGAGCACAAATTCAGGTCTGAACTCCATAGCTATCGGCACTAAAATATTATTTAACGCATATAAATAGCCAGCGTCATCAGTACCGGCTGGAAGCGGGACATTAACCGTGAAACCTTCTCCTTCGCCTTTACCTACTTCATCTATCCATCCTGTGCCGGGATAATGGGGGTGTTGATGTGTGGAGAAATACAAAACAGAGGGGTCCTCGAAAAACACATCCTGCGTGCCATTACCATGATGCACGTCCCAGTCAGCAATCAAAATGCGTTTAATACCATATTTTCTCTTTAAATGCTCAGCAGCAATCGCCATATTGTTAAATATGCAGAATCCCATACCTCTATTCGTGGTAGCGTGATGCCCCGGTGGTCTTATCAAAGCAAAAATGTGCTTCAGGTTATTAGACCCATCCATTACTTCGTCAACCGCTTTTATTACTCCACCCGCAGAGAGCAGTGCTATTTCATAAGTATCTCTACACAATGGCGTATCCGGATCGAGCATGCCACCGCCTCCCTTGCACATCGCTTCCACCTTCTTCACGTATGCATCGGCATGCACATACGCTATTTGCTCTTTCGATGTCTTCGTCGGAGTAATTCTCTTCATCTTTTCAGTAATACCCGCTTCTTCCAGCTTCTTCGTTATGTATATCAGCCGTTCGGCGCTCTCTGGATGATCCCCTGTGTCATGTCTCAGGTAATCCTCGTGATAGACGAATCCTGTATTCATCTTATCTTATTCTTTTGAATTGAGATTATAACAAACCTTTCTTTTCTAAAGAAAACAAAGCTTTACCAAAGAAAAAAGTCTTTGTAAATATAACTTTAATTGTTGGTAGGACAGGAGGCAAGTAAGTGCAGGGATGAAAGAAGTATTAATAGAAATGGGTAAAAATCTGGTTGGGGCATTATTAATCGTTGTTATAATAATTTCGGTGGCATACGCCGCTACGGGGACATGGCGTATAGGGTTCGCTGTTACCTCGGGAAGCATGGAACCGAATATGCAGGTAGGTGATTTGATTTTCGTGCAAGCACCAGAGCGCACGAACATCACGACATACGAAGAAGGTAAAATGCTCAATTATACATCATTTAACAATTATGGGGACGTGATTATATATCATCCGGATGGGATGACCTCCGGGAGAATCATACATAGAGCAATGTATTGGGTAGAGAAAGGGGAAGAAATGCCGGATGGAAAGCCTGCTCCTCATGCGGGATATATCACTAAAGGTGACAATAATCTCTATCACGATCAGGATCCAAGAGCATTCGGGTATGAGCCTGTGAAACCTGAATGGGTTATAGCGGTGCCGAAAGCAAGAATCCCTTACTTGGGCTATCCTACTTTTAAACTTGACCAGGCTAAAAAAAGCTTTTTAAGCTGAGTGGAGTAATAGAAAAGTATGGGGAGAAAACCAGCTCGTATGTACACGCGGGTGTCAGGACATGCGTATGTGCGAAGGGAATACATGGGGGGAGTGCCGGGAAGCAAGATAGCAATTTTCGATATGGGCAATCTCAGCAGAGAGTTCCCTGTTTCTTTATCCTTAGTTGCAAAGGAAGCATGTCAAATAAGGCACAATGCATTAGAAGCGGCGAGGATTTTTGCTAATAGATACCTGGTAACGGGCATAGGGCGAAATAATTTTTACTTGAAAATAAGAGTGTATCCGCATCATGTGCTAAGAGAGAACAAATTGGCGGTTGGCGCAGGTGCAGACCGTGTATCGAGTGGTATGAGACACGCATTTGGGCGACCCGTAAGTAGTGCCGCAAGGGTGAAGAGCGGGCAAAAGATAATTAGCGTCGGGGTCGAGGAGCAAAATTTCGTGCTTGCAAAGGAAGCTTTGAAACGGGCAAGTCATAAGCTACCCACACCTTGTAAGATTGTAATAGACAAAGGCGAGGAGTTAGTGGCTGCGTAAAGAAGAAATTTTTTATCAGAGTATATAAACTTTGAAATTCGGTTTCTCAAGTTCTCCCCCGTTCAATTTCCTCTTCACTAACTCTTGTATAGTATGTGCCAATTCATCGCATTGACTGGCGGGGTCCCCGGTCTTCGAAATGTATCTGTCCGCCCCCTTGTTCATAGCTTCCACAGCTACTTCCTCTCCTCCTTTATCGGTGAAAATGATGAAAGGTGTATCCGTATATTTTTCATTTTTTCTCACCGCTTCCAAAAAATCTATACCGCTCATTCCCGGCATCTTATAATCTGTGATAATGACATCAAAATGCTCACTTTCAAGTTTATTCAACGCTTCTTCTACGGAAAGCACACCGGAGATTTCAAAATCATCTTTCCATTCCTTTTTCAAGAATATTCTTGCTATCTCCAAATCCGCTGGTTCGTCATCCACGTGCAAAATCCGTATCGGTCTTGGTATCATATCTGAATCTCCGACTCGAAATTGTATTCTATCCCATCCCCACATGTTTATAATTTTATGTAGCATAGGGGATAATTAGTTGAAAGTTACCTCCTATAAAACTTTCGGTATTGTTTCCAGTGGAGGGAGAGAAATTATACACCAAAATCTATGAACTTGTTAGCTCCTCAACCACACTCTCACATTTCTCCCGCATTATCCTCGCTGCTTCTTCTACTATCTCATCTACCGGCAAAGAGCCATCCCCCTCAACAGTAACAAGTAATGCGTTCTTATGTTCTTCTTCGCCTTGCGTGTCTTTGTAACTACATGCGGTAACAGGCTGCCATTTCGCATGCTCTTTCCCCTTGCCCAGTCTTGCTATCGCTTCCAGAGAAATCTTTTGCCTCGCAATCGATTTTATAATCCCAATCTCTTTTTCCGTTGAAATCAACTTCACAATCGGTATATTTTCAAACGCCGCTTCCACTTTTGGGTCAGACGAGATGAGTTCCTTAGAATAAACCATCGTGTAGCCCGCTCTTTCAGGGCTTACCGCTTCTAAATTCAGAAAAAACACGTCATCAGCACTATAAGCACCAAGGTCTGTCTTCAATGGTATCAACGCCAGACGCAATGCTAATTGCTCGTCGTATAATAAAGATGTATTCTCGTGAATGTTCACTTCATCAATTGCAAGTTTCGGCACTTCTGCAATCATTGCTCTTCTAAGTGCATTTGCAAACCGCACTTTCACACCTGAAAGCACGAATTTTACTTCGTTCTCCCCACGTTCCACTATTTTTACTTCCATAAACTTTTTTGCACGCAAAAACCTAAACTCTTCTTCCTCTCCTTCCACCAGGGCGCTTCGTGCCGTCATGCGGTATCGGCGTCACGTCCTCTATTTTCCCTATTCGCAGTCCTGCGCGGGCAAAAGCTCTTATCGCCGCTTGTGCACCGGGAGCAGTTGTTCTCGATTTACGCCCCGCTGCCGCTTTTACTTTTACATGTATCCCTCGTATTTCTCGCTCTTTTAGTTTATCCGCAAGTTGCGTTGCCATCTGCATCGCGATATAAGGAGAACTCTCATCGCGGTCCGATTTTGCTATCATCCCTCCAGAAGCCTTTGCAATCGTTTCCGCACCTGTTATATCAGTAATCGTGATAATGGTGTTATTAAACGAAGAAAATATATGCGCTATTGCCCATCTGTAATCTGCCATTTTTATTCTGCTCCCTCCTCTACTACTCCTTTCTCCTCGGAGGTGGCGGGAATCTGCCCATAATAGCCTATTTTCCCTTCCTCCTCCACGTTCACTATATAAGAAGGAATGGTAACTCTTCTACCATTAACGGCAATATGACCGTGAACGATGAGTTGCCGGGCGTGTTTTACCGAATTAGCGAGTCCCGTTTTATGCACCCTTGTCTGTAGCCTCCTTTCCAGGACATCCTCTATACTCAGCGCCAAAACGTCTTCTAATTTCGGGGCACCTTCTCCTTCTTTCAATATATTCCGCCTTTTTAAGCTTGCCAGGATGTCTTCTTTCTTCTTTAACGTATGTTCTGTGGGCTTCATCCCTGCTATTTCCGCTAAAATCTCCCTTATTTCCCTTCGGTATTTCTTTACAATGCTTGCTGCCTTCCATATCTCTCTCTTATTCTTTAGTCCATACTTCTCAGCTAACTCCTTCTCCTCCTTTATTCTGTTTATTTCCCAGGGTCTTCTCGGCTTCTCATACGTCTTCCTTCTTCTCTTCGGATGTCCCATATTATTTACCTACCTCCCCTCTTCCCACCTGCCTTTGCTGCTGCTGCTAATTGTTTCTTTCTTAATACTCCTACTACCAATCCTTTTCGTCCCGTTGATTTTGTTCTTTGACCCCTCACTTTCAGTCCCCGTTCATACCTTATGCCCCGGTAAGACCTTATCTTGCGCAACAAATTTATGTCCTCTCGTAACTTCAACATGAGGTCCGACCCCATTATATGCTTATCATCTCCACTAATTAAGTCTTTTCTCCTGTTCAGCATCCACCACGGCAATCGCTTCTCTGCACTGCTAATCGCGCTCCTTAACCGCTCTATTTCATCGTCTGCGAGCTCACCCATTTTTGCCCTCGGGTCTATTCCTGTAGAAGTAACAATCACCTTTGCTACTCTTCTTCCTATTCCCTTTACCCCGCATAGCGAATATGCTACGCTTCTTTTACCATCTAAGTCGGTATCCAGAATCCTGACAATATGCTTGAACTCCTCCTTCTCTTCTTCCTTTTCCTCTTCTCTTTTTTCCGCTTCTTCGCTCATTCTTCTTTTAGCACAAACCTTTTCTTAGAAAGAAAAGCTTTACCAAGAAATATATTTTTTCTTTTAGCACAGGTTTTCTTTTTTCTAAAAAGAAAAAGTGTTGTTTCGCCGAGGAAGGGATTTGAACCCTTGAGTTCCTTTCGGAACACAGACTATCCGTTGGCTCCATAAACTCCAGGCCTGCGCCTTACCACTCAGCCACCTCGGCTCTTCGCCTCCATCCTTTCATATACGTCCCGGGCTTCATAAACACTTTCTCTGTTTCTACACATATACCTTTTTCCGCTCTGAACATATCTTCCGAGTTCATCTTTGCTTCGCCTATGCTCACCGCTTCCCCTTTTAATGTATATAATATCACACGAGTTCCTATATTTATTTCTTTTTCTATCCTCGAAATCCCGGGGGCAGTGAGGTCTGCACCATGACATATCGCATCAACAGCACTATCCTTTACAATTATGCACGGGAGATGCCCTAACGCATATTCCATTGGCATGATGAGTTTCCGTAGAAGGCTCTCATCCCCTTCCTCAAGAAAAACGTATGCATCCTTCAAGTCCTGCAATTTCGTGAGATTATCCTCGTCGAAGGGAAATGATTTCGTCCTTCTCAACTGCGACATGTGCGCACCTACGCCTAAAGCGAGCCCGATATGATGGCAAAGCATTCTTATGTATGTTCCGGCTTCACAACCTACTCTCATCAACACGTTCTTACCCTCCACCTCTTTCATTTCGATGTAATGCACCGTCCTTATCCTTATCCGCCTCTTGACCGCGGACTTCAATGGCGGTCTTTGATATATCCTGCCCACGAATTCCTCGCTTATCTTCCTCAGCGCATCCTCCTCAACATCCCGGTGCAGTTTCATCACGCACACATATTCTTTATCGGCGATGAAAGTATCGGCTAACTTCGTTGCCGTTCCGAGCAAGACGGGCAGCACCCCTGTAACCTTCGGGTCAAGTGTTCCAGTATGTGCCGCCTTATTTATCTTCAATATATCTTTTATCCATGCAACCACTTCATGGGATGTTGGACCCGCAGGCTTATCTATATTAACCACGCCTCTTTCGACATGCTCCCTTATTGAGCGAGCTTCTGGTGCGCATCCGTATCTTGGGTCGGTAAAAGAGGGCGATTTTTCCAATTTGCATCTTTCTAACGGTTTTTCGCTTTTAATCATCAGATAAACATACTCATTTCAAAGATTTAAATTATCAATTCATACAGCGTATCCCGCCTCTTAGGCGTTCTCCCCGCATCTTTTATCAGTCTCTCGAAGTCCTCGGGACTCATATATTCACCAGCCAGGGAACCCGATAACCTTGAGATATTCTCTTCCATTAAAGTCCCACCCAGGTCATTCACACCAAAATAAAGCATCTTCTGCACGTCCCTCATACCCAACTTCACCCACGACGCCTGTATATTATTGCAATAGGGATGAAGAATAACTCTCGATAACGCATGAACCATTGCAGTTTCCAGAAAAGAAACATTTCTGTTCACCATTCTCCCCAATTCGTTGTTCCTTCGCATGAACTTCAGCAGTACAAACTCTGTAAATCCTCCGGTCTCCTTTTGTATCTCCCTTATCTTAAATATATGGTCTATTCTGTCCTCCAGTGATTCAATATGCCCGTACATGATTGTTGCCGTTGATGGAATTCCCAACCGATGTGCTGTCTTTATTATCTCCACCCATTTCTCCGTTTCTATTTTCCCCGGGCATATTATTTCTCTTATGGAATCATCGAGTATTTCCGCAGCCGTTCCCGGAATAGAACCCAGTCCCGCATTTTTTAATTCTTTTAACACCTCCTCCTCGCTCATCCCGGAATTCTTTGCCACATGGTATATCTCCATTGGCGAAAAGGCGTGTATATGCACGTCAAACTTCGATTTTATGCTTTCAATAATTCCACAATAGTCAGTCAGGGCAAGGTCGGGGTGCAATCCACCTTGAATACATATCTCCGTTGACTCGTTATTCACCGCTTCCTCTACCTTACTCAAAACCGCATCCATACTCAACAAATATCCTTCCTCCTTCTCTTCCCCGAACGCACAGAACTTACACGCACCCACACAGATATTTGTAAAGTTTATGTTTCTGTTCACCACGTAGGTAACAATGTCTCCTTTCTCCTCCCTTCGCAACTCATCTGCAATGCAGAATAAATAAAAAGGGTTACCTGCTAAAAATATCGCATCTCCTCTCTCAACCTTACCCTTCCTTATCCTCTCGTATAAACCATCAAAATCCTCTTTCATCTGTTAAAATCCCAAATCCCAATATATGCCAATACTACCAAACAAACTCCAAATCCCAATACTACCAAAAACCTTCCTTTAAAAGTTTTGCCTGCTTTTCTTTTTCTAAAAGAAAAGAGTTTAGTTGGAATTTGGAAATTGGGATTTACTTGGGATTTGGTAGTATTTGTCATTGGGATTTAATTGACCTCCTTCCCTATTTCCCCCCCTTCTTACTCACTATTCCCGTTATTATCTCCCTGTTAAGGTCAAATACCGTTGTTGTCTCCGCTCCATCCGTTATTCGCAATTTCTTGCTTGCATCCACCTCACCAATGATAGAAGCCTCCATCCCAGCGTCTCTGAATATCTTTATACACTCGGCTCCTTTTTCCTCGTTCTCGACCGTGAGGACAAAACCTGTCCCGGGATACATCTTTAACCACTGCTCAAAAGACATTTGTTCCGAATCAGGTCTTGGTATCTTATCCAGCTCCACCATTGCTCCTGCTCCTGAACACTCAAGTAACATCCCAAGCGTGCCTAAAGTGCCGGGATTGCTTATGTCTTTCCCAGCGGTTGCTAACTTTTTCTCCCCTATCTCCACCATTGCTTCCAATTGCCCTTTTATCTCGGCTGGAGACTTTTTTGACGTGGTGTCCCATGCCAGATTGTAACTCGGATATATTCTGCCATCGAGGTCAATCGCTGCTAATACCTTGTCACCGGGTTTCGCACCGCTCGAATAGATAACACTATCCTTTTTTACCGTTCCTATTATCCCAACGTCGAGCGCATCATAAGCAGTGTCAGGATGTAAATGCCCCCCTACCATTGGCACGCCGAATTTTCTCACGCCGTCTTCCATTCCTCTTCCCAATTCTGAACATATATCCTTATTCTGCGTTGATGTCAGGTTCACCATAGCTAAAGGAGTGCCGCCCATCGCCGCTATGTCATTCACATTTACAAGCACAGAGCAATATCCCGCCCACCAGGGGTCTGCATTCAACAATTTACCCCAGATACCATCCACGGCAAGTAAAATGAAGTTATCATCACCCATTTCAAGCACTGCTGCATCCTCTCCAAAACCCATTATCGTTCGACCTCCTACTTTATCTGAATCACCCAGCATTTTTACAAGATCAGTTATAGCTCTTTTTCGCTTCACTCCATCGAAGTTTCTCAGCGCTTCTGCCAGCGATTCCAGCTCTTCGCCTTCTTTCACGCTTACCATTTTTATTCCCGCATCTCCTCTATTATTTCCTTTATCTCTCTTATATCTTTTATCCTGAAATCTGCAACCTCAAAAACCTCTCCTGGTCTATCTGCTTCTTCTTGCAGCGATAGTACCGCTATATCCGCCTCCCGCATCGCAGGATAATCATTCTTATCGTCACCTACCATCATCACCGTATGCTCATCCTTCAACTTCCTCACCAAGTCCCTCTTATCTTCCGGATTCATCATACCAAAAATATTTTCTGGCGCCACGTCAGGTAAATATATCGCCATTTCCTCTTTCTCTATCCTATCCCCGGATGCAATAAATGTCAGGACACCTAACTCACGTAATTCTTTAAAGAGTTCGAGCGTTCCAGGGAAAAGATTTATACCACCGGCAATTGCATACCGTATCGCTTTTCCTACCATATCTATAATCAAGCCTATTCCCATTACCGGAAGAATATCACACCGCCTCAAAAGAGAGACCGTTTCGTGCACATCCCTTAACCTAACGGTTTTATCACTTAAAATTGCTTCCACCACTGCATCATCACTCATCCCTTCTTTCTTATATATAACCTTCTTTTCTATTTTTTTCTCCTTCATCAAGTCCGATAATAATTTAGATGGGTCTTCTTTTTCCATCGTTTCTTCGCATCTTGTCTTCAAAATCATCATCGCACCCCTTTCAAGCCTGTCCGTGCAGGTTATTCCTGAGACCCTGCTACGCTTCATCACCCCTCTCTTCATGTCTTTTATAATCCTGAAAGGTGCGTATATAACGCCAGCACCATCAAAAACAACCGCTAAATCGGACTCTCGCCCCCTTTCCTCTTTTCCCTTCCTCTCCTTCTTATCCATAATTTTAAAAGTATCAGAATGATAGATACAAATGTAAATATAATAAAATGAAGAATTAATAGAAATACAGAGATAAAATGATGCAGGACCTGGTAACTGAGAAATGGGAGGACTTTCTGAAGAAGTATTACTGGAACGACCTCATAGCGATGTCGAATTCATATCCTGAAAAGCGTAGTTTGTTTGTCAAATTCTCTGAAATGGACATATATGACCCGAATCTTGCAGATATGCTTTTAGAAGACCCTGACGTAGCAATAGAAGCAGCAACAATGGCTTTGAGGGAAATGGATATTCCTACGGGTGTTACGCTCGACGAAGCCAATCTTCGTATAATAAAGCTTCCGAGAAGGCTGAAGATAAGGGATATTAGAAGCAACGACATAGGCAAGCTGGTGGGCATAGAGGGGTTGGTGACAAAAGCGACGGAGGTGAGACCGCGGATAGTAGAGGCGGTATTTGAATGCCCTTTTTGCCACCATATCTTCTCGGTAGCGCAAAGTGGGCGGCAATTCAAAGAGCCGGTGGAGTGTGAACAGGAGAGCGGGGGATGCGGGAGAAAGGTACAGCGGTTCAAGTTAGTGGTGGACAAGTCAAAATTCGCAAATGCGCAAAAGGTAAGGTTACAGGAGTCACCAGAGGAGTTAAGAGGTGGAGAATTACCGCAAGCATTAGACGTTAATCTGGAAGACGACATTTCAGGCGAGGTATCTCCCGGCGATCGGGTAATTGTTACCGGTATTCTCAGGTCGTATCAGCGGACGACGCAATTTGGAAAGACGCCTTTCTTTGATATATACCTCGATGGCAATTCGCTGGAGATAATGGAGGAGGAGTTCGAAGAGATAGTGATAACAGAAGAGGACGAGCGGGAAATAATGGAGTTGAAGAATCAGCCGGATGTGTATGAGAAGCTCATAAGAAGCATTGCTCCTTCTATATACGGCTACGAAGAGATAAAAGAGGCGATGGTTCTCCAATTGTTCGCAGGCGTTCCAAAGGAATTGCCGGATGAGACGAGGGTAAGGGGCGACATACATGTGCTCCTCGTTGGTGACCCGGGGGTTGCAAAATCGCAGCTACTCACATACCAGGTGAAGTTAGCACCCCGCGGTTTATACACGGGAGGTAAGAGCAGCAGTGCCGCAGGACTTACCGCAGCCGCAGTTAAAGACGAATTTGGAGAAGGGAGATGGACTTTAGAGGCTGGTGCTTTAGTGCTTGCAGACAAGGGAATAGCAGCGGTGGATGAGATAGACAAGATGCGAAAGGAGGACCGGGATGCGCTACACGAGGCGATGGAACAACAAACGGTGAGCATAGCGAAAGCAGGGATAATGGCGAGGTTGAACTCAAGATGTGCTTTGTTAGCGGCTGCGAATCCTAAATTCGGACGCTTTGATAAATACACAGCGATTGCGGAGCAGATAAATATGCCACCTACGCTATTGTCAAGATTCGACCTCATTTTTACCATGATGGACAGACCAGATGAAGAGATGGACACGAAGACTGCGGAACATATATTAGAGACGCATTACGCAGGTGAACTGCTTGCGAGGTCTAAAAACATAGGAAAAGTGGAAGAAGAGGAAAAGGAGCGTTTCCGTGAGGCGATGCAAACAATGGAGCCAGCAGTATCCGGCGAATTATTAAGGAAATACGTTGCATGGAGTAAGAGAAATGTATTTCCGGTGATGACCGAAGAAGCGCATAAAAAGTTTTTGGACTTTTACATCGGGCTTCGCAGGCAGGGCTATGAAGATGAAGATGCTCCCGTTCCCATAACGGCACGGCAGTTAGAAGCGTTAATCAGGTTAGGTGAGGCGAGGGCGAGAGCCCGGCTAAGTGATAAAATAACGGCTGAGGATGCTGAACGTGTGATTAATGAGGTTACATACTGCTTGAAACGTGTTTTTGTTGACCCCGAAACCGGCAAGCTGGATACCGATTGGATAACCGTTGGCACAACAAAAACCAAAAGGGACCGTGCAAGGTCTATCCGCGAGATAATAAAGGAGTTGGAGAAGGAATACGGCGAGGAAGTGCCAATAGAAGAGGTGCTTGACCTCGCAGAGGAGGAAGGGATGGAAAGAGAAAAGGCTGAGGAGATGATCGAAGTGATGAAACGAGATGGAATACTGTTTTCGCCAGGAAGCGGTGTGATTAAGTTCGTGAGGTGATTTAGGGAATATTTAGACCAAAATATACCTATTTTGGGAATCTTTAATCACGAAGGGAGAAGGTTTTCTCCCTTGCATCCACGTCAATAATCCCTTTAAATCTCCGATATCTTTGAAAAAGTTTTTATCTACTTTTTGGTATATCTCCTCCGCTGTGGCGCTTCCAAGTTCTCTTAGGATATTTTCTACGATAAAGAATCGGATATTCTTCCATTCTATTTTAGCATTATACTCGACGTTTCTAAATTCTACGTCATTTTCCAAATCCCAGAACCAGTCTATGAAATTATTCCTTGCATGTCTGAGAAGAGAAAAGTCAACGTTTTCTCTACCTTCAGCTCTTGCGAGGGATTTTGCTTCTCGTTTCAAGTTCTCTATACAGTCATTAGCTCGTATCTCTGATAAGATTTCTCTGTATTGTTCTGGCATCCTTTCACACAAAACTGTTTCTATGTCCTCTTTAATTACTTCTCGAAGTCTCTTCTCCTCTTGAGAGGATATATCTATTGAAGGCGTTTTTTGCCTCATGAAAACGACTTGCAGCCAAATATCCTCATCAATAGCCTTTGTTAAGGCATCATACTCTATTGCTGAAAACCTGCTCAAATTCGGGATAGAGACCTCGAACTCGAAGAATTTGTGAAGCATGTCCTTATGGAGTTGTCTCCCAGTGCTGTGAGATTTTATCATTGCTCCTAAGATGGAATATTCGCCTTTAAACGAAAACCTTTTTCTGCTTTCTTCATCCATGAGTTTGAAAGTTGAGCCTTCCACGGAACTCAAATAATTCCTGCCCGTAACAATCCTTTCGGCAACGTGTATCCCTATTCCACTCCCTATATCCACATTTCTACCTCTTAATCCTGATTTTGGAGGCGAAAACGACCTGTATTCCGGTGGCAACATCAGCTCCATCGTCTTGCATAATTCGTGTGCATAATCTGAGTCATCAAGAATAGATGCTAAGGAAATTCCTCCAACATCACCTAAAACAAAAGGAGAACTTACAATAGGGGATTGTAAAGATTCTGTCAGGAGTTTTTCTGCATTGGTATTCTCCTCAATTATTTTACTGATAATTCTACTTTCAAAGGGCATGTCTACATAGATGTAATCGCTTTCGAGTTCTTCCCAATCTTCTATTATTATTGCATATTCCCCGGTTGTGGATTTTGTGTAACTATTGAGAAGAGCAATCTTCTTAGAAGATTTAATCCTGATTAAAGAGTAATCAGTTGGTATCTTGCCGGAAGGGAAGAAGGCTATCAAAGGATAAATAGAGCAATTTCTGAGTGCGGAGAGTCCTTTACAGAGGTAATCTCCTTCTCCAAGATAAGTTAGCCAAGTGGACCTGATTTTGATTGGCACTGTATAATAGCACACATCCTCTAACGAAGCATGATATGGAACACGTTGGAAATTCTTCATCCATCCATCTATATCGTTTATTCTTTTTCTTTCAGACTTTAGAAATTCTGCATTGAGGTAACGTTCCCAAGGATATTTTTTATCACTGTGTCTTCTCCATAGATACCATTCCTCGCTCTTTAAATGTTCCATGAGTTTACTTTTTTATTTTGCTTAAATATTTAAATGGTTTTCAATCACCTTTTTATCCTCCTTCAGCCCATACAACTCATAAACCTGTTCGTCTATGCTTTTATCCAAATCCGCTATCTCTCGCTTTAAACCCTCTATTTTATCCAAATCCCCTTCGTATTCGTCCATTATCCTTTCAGCATCATCCTCAGAAGGAACTTCCATCCTCAACAAATCGTTCTTTATTATCCTATTCCCCTTCTTAAGAACCTCAAAAAGGAACTTTGCCGAACTCTCGGTCTTGAATGCAATATGGTCCTTCTTCGTTAACGCCACTTTGTATGTCATTCTTCCTTCAACGTCTTTAAAAACATCTATTTTCAACCTCAAAGGGCTGTAAGATTCTTTTGACAGTTCTATCTACAACATGGCAGCGCATTTAAAATAATCACCTCTTCTGCTCTTCTAATTTCTCTTGCAACCACAAATTCAGAAGCGTATCCGCCGATACACCGCGTCTTTTGGCGATGGCTTGAATCTTTGCCGATAATTCTTTGTCAATGGCGTAATATGTCACTTCGGATTGAATATCTATTTCAAATTCAACAGATTTGGTCTTATCCCAATAATCGGCGAGGTCGTGGGTGTCCCAAAACTCGCCTATTTCTTTATAGCTCTGTGCCTCCGATATGGAACTTCTATTTTTGCTCATATTTCCTCCGTTCTGCATGTGTCATATCCCGTGCTGATATGATAAGCGCTTGCTTATCCTTCAAATAAATAGAATCGTCTATCTTTATATATTCCTCTTTTAGATAAAAGGTGTGAGATTTGACCGTGAAGAGCAATGAAAAAAGTAGTGCTTGCATATTCTGGCGGATTGGACACTTCAGTTTGCATTCCTTTGCTTAGAGAGCATTATGGCTACGACAAAGTGATTGCGGTAGTAGTGGACGTAGGACAGCCGGAAGATGATCTAAAAGAGGCTAAGGAAAGAGGCGAGAGGCTTAGCGACATGCATAAGGTCGTAGATGCCAGGGAAGAATTCGTGCGTGATTATATTTTCCCGTTGATAAAAGCGAATGGCTGTTACGAGGGATACGTGCTTGGAACGGCAATAGCGAGACCGCTGATAGCAAAGAAAGTGGTGGAAGTTGCGAAAGAAGAAAAGGCAGATGCCGTAGCTCATGGCAGCACTGGCAAGGGTAACGACCAGCTCAGGTTCGACGCCGTTTTCAGAACCACAGACCTGGACTTAGTCGCGCCAGTGAGGGAAATGAGTTTAACGAGGGAAGAAGAGAAGCGGTATGCATCGGAGCACGGCATCTCTTTTGAAACAGAGAAGAGATGGAGCGTGGATGAAAATATATGGAACAGGAGCATAGAAGGGAGCGAGTTAGAAGACCCTTCCTTTTTCCCGCCTGAAGAGATATTTCAATGGACTGTTTCTGCGAATAAAGCACCTGAAGATGGCGAGATTATAAAAATTGGGTTTGAGCACGGGATTCCCGTTTCGTTGAACGAGAGTAAGATGGACGGCATTTCGCTGATAAATAAGTTGAATGAGGTAGGTGGCAAGCACGGAGTTGGCAGAACTGATATGATCGAAGACCGAGTTCTTGGTTTCAAGTCAAGGGAGATATACGAGCATCCGGCTGCTACTATATTGTTAGAGGCGCATCATGACCTCGAACAGCTTATTTTAACGAGAAACGAGCTGAGGTTCAAAGAATTTGTTGATAGAGCGTGGAGTGAGCTGGTATATCAGGGTTTAGTTATGGACCCGCTTTTCGATAGTCTAAATGCCTTCGTGGATAAGACGCAGGAAAGGGTAAACGGCACGGTTTATATGAAACTGGAAAAGGGTGTTGCAAGAGTAGTGGGAAGAGAATCGCCAAACGCATTGTATTCGAAAGAAGTTTCATTTGATGTGAAGCAAGAGCAAATGATTGCGGAAGGATTTTCTATGTATCACGGTTTTCAATCGAGGATTTTCAGTAAAAAATAAAATCTTCCTGATTTTATTCATAGAAGAGAATGCAATGAAAGCAACAGTGCGAAGGTCAAAGATAAAAGGCGAAATAATTGCACCACCCTCTAAAAGCTATACGCATAGAGCTATTGCAATAGCCTCGCTGGCGAAAAGAAGCGAGATTCTTTATCCTCTTATCTCCGAAGATACGAAAGCCTCGATTAACGCTGCGAAATGTTTGGGGGCAACGGTAGAGGTAGAGCAAGCGAGGAAAATAACGATAGAAGGCACTGAAGGGAGTCCGGGAACACCTGAAGACGTGATAAACGCCGAAAACTCCGGCACTACATTAAGATTCTTCACCGCTATTTCCTCTTTATGCGAAGGCGCTACTGTTTTAACAGGCGATGCTTCTTTGAGAAAGCGTCCGAATTTGCCTTTGCTTAAGTCGCTGAATGACCTTGGTTCAGAAGCGTTCTCTACAAAAGGAGATGGAACAGCGCCAATAGTGGTAAAAGGCAGGCTAAAAGGTGGAGAAACGACGATAGATGCATCCATCAGCTCGCAGTTCATCTCCGCTCTGCTCATCGCATGCCCGCTCGCAGAGAACAATTCCTATATTCTGGCAAACAATCTTTCTTCTGTGCCTTACATGAGAATGACAATCGAGGTATTAGAGAAAGCCGGGTTAGAAGTCCCTTTTTCTCGCTCGTCTAATGATTATTCTTTTCAAGTAGAAGGCGGGAAAACATACAGGTTACCGCGGTTTACGGTGCCGGGCGATTTTTCTTCCGCTTCCTATCTCTTAGCAACCGCAGCAATCACAGATTCCGAGCTGAAAATAAGGAACTTGTTCCCTTCTGCACAGGGCGATTCCAGGATAGTGGAACTATTGAATGCGATGGGCGCAGACATAAGCTGGAACAAGGAAAAAGGGATTATAGAAGTAAAAGGAGCTAAAGATGCTACGCTAAAAGGGATAAAGGTGGATATGCGCGAGAACCCGGACTTAGTGCCTACAATCGCGGTATTAGCGGCTGTTGCTGAAGGCGGCACTGAAATAACCGGTGTAGCGCATCTGAGATATAAAGAGACAGATAGATTGAAGTTTATGGCAGAAGAGTTGAAGAAGATGGGTGCGAGAATAGAAGAGAAGGAAGACGGGTTGTTGATAGAAGGTGCGAAAAAGAAGGATTTAAAAGCGGCAAAGGTGTATTCCCACGGTGACCATAGATTGGCAATGGCTTTGTGTGTCGCTGCTCTTTCTGCCACAGGGGAAACAGTTATAGAGGATGCGGAATGTGCTAAAGTTTCTTATCCTTCTTTCTTTGAGGATATGCTCGATTTAGGTGCCGATATGAACCTTTCTTAAGAAGAAATGTTTATCGAAAATCTTTTTTGAAAAATGGAAAAACTTTTAACTACATCTATTCTATTATTATATATCACTTAAAGAGAAGAGAGGTGCATCCAAAGAAGAAAATTTGATTATGGTTTTTGCGAAGCAGAAGAGTTTTAGTGCTATGAGAGGCGCTACAATAATAAGCATTGGAAATGAGATATTGAGCGGGGATATTGTAGATACCAATTCTGCATGGCTTGCAAAGAGGTTATCAGCGCAGGGTGTTGCCGTAGAAAAGATAATGGTGGTGGGTGATGACGAAGAAGCGATATGCGATGCGATAAAAAGTTGCAATTCGGATTTTGTTTTTGTCATGGGCGGGATAGGTCCGACACATGATGACGTAACGAGAGAAGGAGTGGCAAAAGGCGTGGGTAACGAGCTGGAAAGAAATGAAGAAGCGGAAAGAAAGCTGAAGGAGAAATATAGCGTAAGTGGCTTATTATTAAAAATGGCGGATATGCCAACGGGATCAGAGATTATAGAGAATCCAGTAGGTGCAGCTCCCGGTTTTAAGATTGACAATGTTATCGTTATGCCAGGGGTGCCGGAAGAGATGCGAGGTATGTTCGCGGGTATCGCCTCGCTTTTTCGTGCTGAAGATGCGATAAAGGAAGAAGAATGGATAACAACGGATAAAGGAGAGCATGAGATATTGGAAGTGTTAAACGAATCAGTAAAGAGGTTTGCAGAGGTACAAATAGGGTCTTATCCCTACATAGACAGGAACGAGGAAGGTGGAAAGCGGGCATACAAGTCGCGTATAAAACTCCTATCCGCAGACACGGAGGCGCTTAAACGTGCGAAGAGGTGGTTAGAGGAGAGAATATGTTAGTTTGTGGGTTTTTGAGGTGACGTAAGATAAGTATGGAAATAGAGGAAGACCCGAAGGAAGAGTTAGAGATAGGGACTTTTAATGCGAAGGACGTGCTCGTGGGGATGAAGGACATATCAGGCTCAATGTTAGACCTCGCGTATTCCGCAGTTCTGTATAGTAACCCCGAAATAGCGAAAGAGGTGTTTAAATTAGAGGAAAAGATGCATTCTCTTTTATATAAAGTTAGAATAGCGATAATGTTAGGAGCAAGGAACTTAGAAGATGCAATTGAATTCTCGGCAATATTACAAATCGCTTCTGCCGCGGAGAAAATATCTAATGCCGCAGGGGATATAGCAAAAATAGCCACTTCCGTTGATATAACGCATTATCTCGACCGTGAGGATTTTGAGGAAGCGGTAATAAATGTAAGGATAAAGCCCGCATCGGTGTTGAAAGATAAGACGCTGGAGACATTAAAGATCGAGACAGAAACAGGAATGCGAGTATTAGCGATAAAAAGGGGCTCTGAGTGGATGTATTCACCGGCTAAAAACGAGCGATTGCAGGAAGATGACCTGATTATCACTTCCGGTCCTACAGAGGGGATACCTGCTTTCTGTAAAATGGCAACAGGTAAGGAATATAAGGGGGAGGAGAAGGAGGAAGAGGAGGGCATAAAAAGAAGAAAGGTAACAGAAGAAATCGCTGACCTCATCGCAGATATGAAAAATATGTCAGAGCTGATGGTTGGTCTATCGTATTCCGCAGTTACTTTTTATAGCAAAGAGATAGCAAAGGAAGTGAAAGATTTGGAAGAGTCAATGGACCGAATGAAGGATGAGTTGGAGATACTTGTGATAGAGGCGGCGAGAGGGATAACGAAAAAGAGTAATTTTGATGAACTCCGGGGCTTGCTTCACGTTGCTGTTTCTTCTGAAATAATATCGGATGCGGCATACGAGATTGCAGATGTAGTGCTTCGTGGCATACAATTGCATCCAGTTTTTTTGGCTTCTATCGAAGAATCAGATGAGACAGTATTGAAGATGGAAGTGAAGAACGAGGATATATTCGGAAAGACGCTAAAGGAGTTAAAAATAGAGACACGAACTGGAATGTTTATACTGGCAATTCATAGAAAAGACGGCAGATGGGTTTATAATCCTGCGGGTGATGCGGAGATAAGGAATGGCGATTTGTTAATTATGCGTGGTCCACGAGAAGGAGAGGAGAAAATGAGAGAGATTTGTGGAGAAGTTAAAGTTAAAAATACAAATTAAGATTTTAATGTAAATAAAATAATGTATGGTATAGCGGGGTCGTGGCCTAGTCCGGGAGGGCAGCGGGCTCCAGACTCGCCGATCGTGCGTTCAAATCGCACCGACCCCATTTAATTTCTTAAGTAGGCAGGGCGAAATGCGACTTTAGACATTTACTTTTAAATTTTTGGTAAAGATTTTTACGTAGTAAAAAGGCTTATCGTTCCTTAATTCTATCTGCAATCGTTCTTATCTCATTTGAGATCTCATTCAAACTCGCCCTTATCTTTATCAAATCTCTTGCCGCACTCCTCTTCTCTTCGTCCTCGCTCCTCGCAAACTTCGTTGATATTGCATTGATTGAACTCGATTTCTCCTCTATTTTCCCCGACGTATCATTCAACTCAAATGAAATCTGACTCACATCCACTCCTTTACCCCCTCCTCTCGAAACATATAAATATACGAATGTCGAGCCCAATATCAAGCCCAACATTACCGACAGGATGACATAAAGTTCGAGTGGAGGCTTTTTAACCGTGGCAGAGAGCGCCTTATAATCTTTCGACAATTTAGATGCCCAACCTGGATGACCTCCTTCATATAACTCCTGTATATGCTTTTCTAACTCGGTTTCACCAATCTTCCCTTTTGCCTCTTCCAAATTTTCCTCTATTTCGCTCTTTGCTGCTTGAATTTTTTCATTCGTTGAATAGAACTTCATTGACGGCTCCAGCGGTTGTATAATACGTTCTAATGTCGCTCCATCCCTCGTCGTTCCAACAGTTAATTTGACATACACTTCTCGCTTTCCAATTCCATCAATTTCTTTGTACTCTACGAACCCCGGCTCTTCTACTGTTTTTATTGGCTTTGGAACCACTCCTCTTACTTCAATTACTCGCATTGGGAGCTCATGCTCTTCCTTTCCCTTCCATACTATCACCTCTGCTGCATGATAGATGTCATCACCGAACTTCCAACTTGGTGGTCCTTCCAGGTTTGTCTCCAGTTTTAAGATATATTCATCTAAAATAGGAGCTTTCTCGACCGTATCCACATATATGGTAAAATCAAGTGTATGATCTTCAAATTGGTCGGTATTTAAAAAATCTACATAGTATGTCTTAGTACCACCGGTATCCAGATTGAGGATATAGGAGTTATCTACATCAATCCTCAGCACATCCTGAGCTGATGCGGTTCCAACTCCAACGGATAAAAACAAAAATGCGAATGACAAAACGACGAGTGAAGTATAAAATAAGCGCTTCATTCTTCTTCTCCCCTTCCCATATTTAGTGATAAATCGGGCATCTCTATACCCTTCCCTTCTCTCTTCATCTTACCCCCCCACCCTTCAACAACTTCAGCTTCAACTTCCACTTCTGATTCCCCCGATTCAGTTATCTTTTTCAGTTCCTTTAACGAGGATAACATCATTGCAAGTGGACCGCCCATCCCTTTTATCCCCTTTGCCGCCTTCATACTATCCTCTCTCATCCTCGAAATCTCTGACTCCGCCTTTGTTATATGCCTTATTGCGCTTGAGGTTGTCTCTTCAGAAGGTATCCCGCCGATAAAACTCATCGCTTTTTCAATGACCGATTTTATATCATCGCTGAACCTGTTCGAGAGGTCGTCTATCCTGTCAATTAATACCTCCATATTTCGTGAGGAGTCGTCTATCATTCTCAGCATTTTCTCTGCTTTATCCTCAGCGGGTGCTCCTGCTTCTATACCTTTTAATTTAAATACCAATTCATCAAGCTCGTTTTTCAGGAGTGTGAAGCCCCTTTCCGCGTCTTTAGTCCATTTCTTCACCTTTTCCATGCTTTTACTTGCGCTTTCAAGTCCGTGAACCAGCATCGTAAGATTCGCTATCGAGTAGCTCTCCGGGTCAGGGATTCGCACATTTTTTATATCCTCTGCCATATCCAGGCCGGTTAGCAAATCGTCAAACATCTTCAAGCACTGTGCAAGCACGATGGGAACGTTATTCCAGATTGTTTCCTTCTCTAATATTTCGTAATTCTTCCAGTAATTCGTCACCATATCTCTATTTTTTTCATCTACACCCGGTGTGTATGGTATCCCGGAGATTACGGAGAATGGTTTGGGGGTTCCATAGAAAAGAGAATGATGTCTTTGCAACTTAGAAAAATCACTTTCATTATATGCTTTTTCAAGCCATTCCAATTCACGAAGTCTTGGCGGAAGCCCCGGACCTGGCGCCCATGGTTGAAGCCCAATCATAAGCGTGTATATCGCAAAGCTGTGCGCACGCGCTGGTGCATCCAATTTCAGAACGTCTGCATCCTTTGTAAATCTTTCTGTCACCATGCTCTTAAATGCGCCACCTCCAAGCCTCGCATCATCAAAATTGTCCGCTCTTGTGCTCAATACTGCGATGAAGTGCCCGAACTTCTCCTCCTCGTTCACCACATTCCCTTGCGCATCCAACGACAGGAATCCGTAATCGTGGAGAATGTCTATATATTTTGATGCCATGACATTTTCTATCGAATGCCGGTAGTTTACCATTGGATTGAATATGATGTCGCCCTCATTAATCGGCGAATGCGTCCACCTGAAGAACTCCTCTTCGCGATCGAGTTTTTTCATAATCTCAAAGAAAGAGAGATTTTTCACGTCTTCTCTGCTCTTCTTTAAGCTCCTTATCTCATCTTCCGATAGCTCTATCTGATGATAGCTTCTCGTGTTCAGCGGCGATGTTATCGCCCGAAGAAGCTTGTTCTTAAGCGCCTCAAGGCGTTCTAAATTCCGCTCCGTAAGTCTCTTCTCCTCGTCTGTGTCGCTTGCCCTTATCTCAAGGTTGAGCACTTCCTCCTTCAAGCCTGATAATTTCTTCCTCGCTCTATCCAGTTTTGCCTTTGCATCCGCAGTTGCAGCCATGTCCACATGATAAAGCTTTCCGGTCGCCGATTCGTAACTATCTATTTTTCGCTGAACGTCCTTTATCCTGCCATCGAACCTTTCCAATTCCCCTCTTTCTGATTCTATTTTTCCCTTTATATCAGATATTCTTGCCTCTATCTCAACCAATCTCTGTCTAACCACAGGTATCTCATCCTCGATGTCATAATACAAAAATAATTTCTCAGTAGGAAATACGCACTCGTAGTAACCCAGTGAATCAAACCTGTTTTCGTAACCCCTTGCTCTGTTCTGAAGGTCATTGAGGTCGAGCCACTTACCCTTCGTTTCCACTGTTCCACCCGGGAGGAATCCAAGGTCGAGAAGGAACCTTGGTATCGCCCTTTCCAATTCATCATCCCGGTTCTGCCCCTGAAGGTCTCTACCAAGAAGGAAGAATAATTTGAATGGATTAGAGTAATTCTTATCGTCTATTATAACGTCCTCGGTATGGGACATAAGGAAATAAAGTTCTTTCAGCGCACCGAGGGCATTACCCGTCGGAAGCACGGATTCCTTGCTCGAAGGGAGTATGCCAATCCCAAACATCACCGGCTCAGACCCAAACTGTTTTGATATCCAATCGCGTATGTCTATTGCAATGTCGAGCAGCATACTCGACCCCGTTCCTCCACCTAATGCGCACACCATCACAATGAAGAAGTCCTTTCCTCCAGTTCTGTTCTTCAATTCCGATGCCGCTGAACCTATCGCACTGAATATTCGCTCTCGATGTACATTATACATCGCCCTACCATATATCCGATGTTGTCCACACCCCGCGCCGGCTGCCGAAAGATATGGGTCAGGGAGCCATCTATTGGTGTTCTTCATCAAAATCGTATCCGGTCTGTTGAGAATTATCTTCTTTCTCTCTTCCACTTCGGTGCATGCGCTTGCTGATGCCTGGTCAGTGTCTATAATCAAAAACTCCTCATTCTTCGGTACTTTCCCTGTTTTGGCCTTAAGCATTCTCAATATATTATTTACGACGCTACTCCCTTGCCCACCAATTCCAATTACAATCCTATTTACCGTATCTTCTCCCATTTCTATTACTCAGATGTCATACCTCCTTCTCTTTTGATTCGTAATCCGCTATCTTCGCTTTAATTGCGCTCATCTCGTCGTCGAAATGGTCTATTTCCAGATTGCTACCCCTTATATCGCTTTCAATCCCCGCAACCGTGCTATCTATCTTTTTTGCATCTAAAACAAGCTTACTTGCTCCCTTTTCTCCTCTGAACCATACTGTAACACCAAATAATCCAAATATGACTCCCACTGCCAATGTAACATATATCACGATAGAAGAAGCCGAATCCGATAAAGAAGAAATAATCATATCCCGATATTCATTCAACGCAAAGGACATAGTGGCGAATATTACACCGATGACCGGCATAAGAAGCAGCATCTTGTCCACCTTTAACTTTAACAACATCACCACTACCTCCATAACTATCAATATTGCAACAATCAGTATCCCTATACTCAATGGTTCCATATCCGATACCTCTTCCCCTTTACCTTAATATATCTATAATATACATATACGACATATTATTTATTATATATTATATTATTTTGCTTTTATATACCTTAACCTCTCGGAATCATATATCAACCTCGAATGAGCATCAGAAGCTAAAAGCCTGTATCTGTGAATAAATCCACGGATGTCAGAATATGAATCTGATATTGACTTAAGTTCCTCAATCTCGCTCATCTTATCTTTTGCCCAATATTCCACGGGATAGACTTCCGTTGTTGGATTCTCCCTTGCTATTTCCTCCTCAATTTCGAATATCTTGTTATAAACCGCCTCCAGAGCGGAAATTGATTTTATTATGAGCGCCTCACCATACCCCCGCAGCTTTCTCATCTGTGAAGGCAACATGCACTCCTCTATACTTTTCCTTATCTCTTCTACCTCTCTTTTATCTTCTTCTTTTTCCGAAATTTCAACTACTACATTTGTCAGCACAAACGTGTCTTCTTTATACATCTCAAACGCATCCTTCAGTAGCTCAACCAACCTTTCAATCACGCTTTTCAACACTTTTGATGCATTCTCGTAATTTCCATGCCCTATGCTATGCTCGACAATTTTCAGGTCGGTTCTGATTCTGGACGTATCTGCATTTGCACTCTCTCTCCCTTCCACTTCCAAACTATTTGCATTCCGCAAACAGGTTCTCAGCGTTTCTTCCAGGATTGAAGCCACTTCATTCATAAACATGGATAGCTCAAGTGAATCCATTTCAATGTTCTCTCCATCTCTTAGCCTGGATTCTATCTTCTCTATCTGACCGCGTATATTCTCATACCCTGCGTTTTCGAGCTTTCTTATACCTTCCAAATAATCCCTGCATTTATCCATCATCCTCGAATAAAGGACGACCTCATGCCTGTCTTTTATGCCCTCAAACATCTTAATCACCCATTCAACATCTGCAAAGACTACTTTCTTTATCTTCGTTCTGTCTATTCTTGTCTTTCCATTTACCACACATCCCAGCTCAAATAAGCCCTCTTTTACCCGCCTCAACTCCTCCCTGAATTCCTTTGTGCTTATCCCGTATTTATCTTCGAAATCGTATAAACTACGCATTTGTTCTACATACCGATTTGCAACCCCCATGATGTCCTGCTCCATTACCTTCTCCTTTACGTTCTTCTTCCTTACCGTAACGATATATCGAGCCAGGAACGCCGCTACTATTGTTGCAGGGATGAACATGAGTATAAAGGTTATTGCAGAGTCCGACCCGGTATTGAAGAGTATGAAGATGGCGAGAGCAATTAATGCTAAATACGCTAATGGAACGATTATCCTATACCTCCTCATACGCAAGCCTCCTTATCTCACGCAATCTTTCCAATTGGTCGAACTTATAGGTGAACAAATTGGTTATCGCTGCTATGTTCCGATTTGTAATGGATACAGCCAGATGGCACTCTTTTGAATGCGAGAGCATGAATTCCTCTATCTGCTCTCTATCCACACTCTTACTTATAATATAATATTTTGGCACTCGAAGAAAGGAGACGCTCTTCTCACTACCTATCGGTGCATCAGAAACGCTGAGCTTCTCCAATGAAACACGAAGAAGCGTTCTAAGGTCAAGAGGTTTGTGCCTCAGAAAAGGGAAGATATAACCCCACAATCCTTTCGTAAGCTCCGAAGCCCTCGATAATACCACATATCCGGGCTCATTATCAAAAGACAAAGCCTTTACAACCTCATCCATAGGCATGGACAATTGCATCTCATCGGGTAACGAACCTAAGGGTGATGTCCCTGTAAGGATGTCAGCGATGCAAGATGCAATATACCTGTTATAGCTTGGATAAAAATCTTCGAAATTTGGAAGGTGCGCTATTCTCTGGTTATCCGCGATTATAAATGAGTTCACATGCTCCTTTAGCTTTTCCATCGAATAATATGCATTTATTGTCTCCTCTCTTTTTTCCCTTCTGTTCGTAGGCAAAACGCCAACGAGAAACATTTTTATGTTCAGCTCAGTCAGTATTCCCGGTATGGTGGACGTTATGTTACTATCACCAAGTCCGGCGAATAAAAAAGCAAAATTAACGCTTTTGCCTTTTACCTGTTTTTTTAACTTCGTTTCTATTTTATCATTATCCTTGTCGCTTTTTTCTTCCGGCTTGGGCTTGATAACGATTGGCTTCGCTCTTCTTATCGCTTTATATTCCAGTAAAGCATCGAGAATTGCTCCACCTGCGTTTCCTATTCCGATGAATAGGTATGTCATATTATTCTCTTAAAAAAATTTATAGTTTATTGTGCTTTATATTTTTTGATGAAAAAGCGAAGTTTGGCTACATTAATGACATTACTGCTAACCTTGATTATATTCACCACCCTGTCTTTTTCCACACCTGTGGTAGGCTCAGACGAGCTGAAGAGGGAGCTACTTGAAGATATAATATCAGTGGATAAGCCCGAATTATTTGGCGAGTATGGTGAGTTAGATATTGCAAAGGCAAAGATGCAGGCGGTGATACAGGGTATGGAAGGTAGCGAGGTAACCCGAAATACAAAGGAATGGGTGGATATTTTCCTCGGAATTATTGATGATTTTGAAGGAATCGCGCATTTAAACGAAAGTTCTGTCCCTTCAGACCACGTAGGAGCTATTGAAACCGCAGATAGAATAAATACGTCCATAAATACGCTCAGCGGACACGAGATAGCGGAAGCGGAAATACCAATGCTTACAGAGCTCGCGCTTAAGCAATTTTACAGGAGGGAGGGGAAATTCTTTGAGGATATTGCGAGGGATGAGGAAGAAACAAGGGAGAAGATCGAATATGAGAAGATAAGTTCAATTTCATATAAAAAAGGTGGCATATACACGATAAGCGATGCGAGCAGGATGGAGTTCGAGTCAAGAAGAGAAGAATGGGTATATAAAAGGGAGATGAAAAAGGCATCGGAATATATAAATGCATCAATGTCACATCTTGATAATGCAAGAAACCCCTCCTCAGATTTCTTTGGCGCTGCCGCTGCTTTTAGGGAGATAATAAAAGCGGGGGATTCGTTTGATGAAGCGAAGAAAATATATGAGGAACATAAGGATAAAGAACTGGAGAATGTAAAAGGGATTGAAAATGAGATAAGAAATGTTTATTACAGTTTGATGCGTGATATGCTTAAGGACGTTGCAATTTATCTTTTTTTCCTTTCCATTTTCACCGCTATAATATGGTGGGATTTCAGAAGATGGGGTGATGCGTTGGATGATACCATGTTGGGGGAAGAGCTTATTGGTTAGGATTGCAATTGGAACTGTTGTACTCTTTGCTCTTTTGAGCTGTGTGCAGACTGCAGGAGCATCGGATATAGAAGTATATCCAGAGACCATAAAAATACCATTCAATCAGCCAAAACAGCCAGACGAGACTGTATTTCAATCGGGGACAATAACAATCACTAATCATGGTGTAAATGACACGAAGGTGGAGATTCAATCTGACCTCGGCACTATTACACCAAACCCTCCTATTGCAATCCCTGCTGGACAACCTATAGAAGTTACGATTGAGGCTTCATCAGATGCAGGAGAGGGGCCGCATGTCCTTACAGTGAGAGATGCAGACGGAGAGGTAACTACAGTCACCGTAATCATAGAATATAAAGCACAAATTGTGGTATCGCCTTCTACAATCCATTTTGGGACGAGATATGATCCGCTTCATCGAACTGAGACACGGACAGAAACAGTTACGATCAGTGAGCATTTTGGATATAAAGCTGCCGGAAGCCTCACAATAGGAAAAATTGGGAACGAGTGGGTTACGATAAAAGGTGCTCCACCAAATTGGATAGGGAAGGGCTCTTCTGCTAAGATTGAATTTCAGATAAGTCCTGAAGAGGAGGCTATTAATAAAAACGAATATTCATGGGGATATCGCATTTCGAGCAGTAATGCTGGCTCTGCTACGATAGATATTGATGCATACATATTGATGCCACCAAAGCTTGGCAGACTTTACGATGAAGAACTGGAAATAAAATTCGATAAGCCAAAGGGAACGGTTTCGAAATATGATAGGTATATTGATGTGCGAGTGAGAAATGAAGGTGACGAGACACTGTATTTCAATAGCAGGTTCACAGAATATCCAAGCGGAATAACGATTAGGATAGTTAATCCTTCGGGATCGGTTTCTGGGAAGCCTAGCAGTGAAAACATCAGGCTTCATATCGTCACACCGTACGACGCACCCGAAGGAACATACACTGGAAGGCTGGATATAGATGCAACAGATAAAGATGGTACATATGATGCCGGACATGGAGAAGTGGACATAACCATAAAGATAAAGTGGCCGGTTGATTTCAACATTTCTTCTACTTCTGTTTATTTCACAGCATCTCCACCTTCTATTGATTTTGGGTCCATAGAGCTGAAAGAGCAAGGATATGAAAAGAAAGAAGTGAATATAACATTAACAGAGTTCTATCGCTACAAGCCGGTGCGGAATTTACGGCTTCCAAAGAGTGGTGAATACAGGAACTGGCTAAAAGAAGAGATAGATTTCGCTGAAATTCCCCCGGGTGAGTCGAGAAACATTACACTCAAAATAGAACCGGGATTGGAGGCAGTGCCTAAGTACTATTTGTGGAAATATGATATAAGTGCTTCTGAGATAAGCGCAAAGAGAATGGAAGTAAAGGCGATGGTTGTGCCGATAAATATCCCTGAGATGATAGAATATTTGAAGTTATTTAGAGAAAGCACCCTTTATAAGAGTTATCCATCGTCAGAAGTTATCATATCAAACGGTGTAGAGATGCTGGAAGTAGTAGAGAGAAGCGAAATAGGTGCTGAGGACTGGAAAAAAATACCCATCTTGATGAAAGGAACTCTCTCGCTACTATTATCGCTGAACGATGCTATTGTATTCACGGACGAAAAAACGTATGGGGAAGCGGTGGAGAGCTTATGGACTGCCTGGATATCAACGTCCACAATAGGCTCGAATTCTAATCTGACCAATTGGGATATATCTGGGTATGCAAAGGATATTTCAGCAGGTGCGGATAAGACAACGGAGGAGGTGTTGATGGACGAGGCGAAGATGCTTGAATTGCGAGGCTGGAACATAAAGAAAGCAGTGGAGCACGCAATGGCAATGGACGACATAAGCGGACTAAAAGAGGAAGAAAACGTGCTCGAATCCGCTCTTTCATATCAATACGCCGCTACTATATATGGTCTGCTCGACGACAAGGAAAAGAGAATAGAATGCGCCTATGAGGAATCTTTGCTCATGGATAAGCATGATGAATTGGTAAGTGATGCAACAGACCTTCGTATTAAATCGGATAATATCGTATCAAATAGCAAGGAGAACGACCTTATTACAATCAGAATTGTTAGAATCGGGGACATATATCTCCTTTTAAATCCGTATAAATACGATACTTTTTCTGCGAGCTATGGCTCAGCGGAGAGATACCTTGAGGACGCATCAAAGAAGTATAAGGTTGCAGGCGAGCTGCTTATGGCTGAGAATACAAACGATGATTTAAATAAACTAAAAGGCGAAAGGAGATATATACTATCTTTGTTCTTCATTATGTGCATACTGTATGGTGTGGCTTTCATCTACGTGATAAACCGGGTTATCATGGGCACGATGGCTTATATGAGGGACATGTATGAGCGAGAGGTGGGGGATATTATGATAACGTAAGTAACCCATCAAAAGTTTTGTCCTCCACTTCACCTTAAAAATCACAAGCTCCAAGCAAAGCAGCATTGCATACTCCCTTTCTCTCCTTTCGCCAAAACGCATAGCGCGTGCCAATTTATTGCACTGAGCGGCAGGATTCCCGTTCTTCGTAATGTATCTGTCCGCGCCTTTCTTCCATGCTTCCTCTATAATTTCCGGGTTCTCTATCCCGGTGAAGAAAACAAAAGGGATGCTATCCCGTGTTTCTCTCACTTCTTCCAGAAATTCGAGTCCGTCCATTCCCGGCATCCTGCAATCAGAGATAATTACGTCAAAGCGCCCTTTTTCGAGTTTAGCCAGCGCTTCTTCTGCGAAATCCACACTGGTGATTTCAAATTCACCTTCCCTTCTCAGGAATATCTGTGTCAACTCCAATACCATTGGGTCGTCATCCACATGCAAAACACGTATCCGCACTGGGTTTAAATATTCATCCATATTTTATCCCCCTTTTTTTCTTTATCCCTATAGATGAGTAAGAATAAGGGATTTGGGCTTATATAGACAATTAAAGTATAACAAAGCGTTCAAAAATTGAACGGATTAATCCAGAATAAGCACCTGCACCTCTTTAGCATTCATCACGTTTAATTCACGCTCCAACCGATGCAACTCAACCTCACTCAAAGTCCGCGCATCGAATGGCATTGTTAAGCGACACTTACTTGTCGTGACGATGTCCGTCACCGATTCGACGAACCGAAGAATAACCTCAAATCCGTTCTGGTCAATGAGGTATTCTAAACCTTCCAGCATGATTACGCTCTCAACGTCATTTTCCGCAAATTCTTTTACTGCTATGCTCAACTGTGTTATGTTTGTCGGAACAACATGGTTCTCTCCTTTGACATGTGTTAGCCAGGTTATCGGCACGTCCTTTATATTATTGTATTCCTCGTGAACGTGCGAAGGATTAGTCCTTGAGATGAGCAGCCCTTTAAACCCGTATTCAATTAGTTTGCCGAACAACTTGAAACTCGTATCAGGTTTTTCCTCAACGATCAAATAGCCTTTACCCTGCTTGAATAATCTATGCAACGCAGATTGCTCAAGTTTTTTCACTCTTTTTTCTGCCTGTTTACGCTCGCGGATTTCTCGTTTCAGTTCTTCGTTTGCTTCCTCCAGTTCGGCGGTGCGTTCCTTTACTCGCAGTTCCAGTTCGTCATGAGCTTTTCGCAGCGCCTCCTCCGCCCACTTCCGTTCCAGAGCCCTACGGATGTCCAGAAGCAAGCGTTCCATATCATAGGGTTTTTGCAGATAGCTGAAAGCGCCCATGTTTACTGCTTCCATGGCTGATTCAAGGGAAGCATAAGCAGTCAGGATAATAACCTCGGTGCGAGGAGATTTTTTTTTGATGCCTTTCAAGACTTCAATGCCAGATATATCAGGCAGCTTGAGGTCTATCAGCGCCAGCGACAAATCATCATCTTCTCTTGCTGCTTCTATGCCTTCTTCACCTGTCAGAACGGCTATGGGTCTATAACCTTTGGCTTTTAATACATCCGAAAGAGTTTCTCCCAATTTGGGGTCATCTTCCACGAGTAATATTTTTGGCTCTTCATTAATTCCGTTATTATCCATTTTCGGCATCGTATGCTACGTATGTATGATGTTGGAGTATTGAAACACCTCTTATATATAACCTTTCTGTTCTCTGACCTGCATCTTGTATCCTGTATCTCCAATCACTTTTCTCCCAGCGCACGTTGAAGCTTTTCACGTTTTATCTCTTCCAACAGCGCGAACAATTTTTCCAGCTCTAAGGGCTTGTAGAGATAAGCAAATGCGCTTAGTTCAAGTCCTCTCTCGACCAACGAGCCCATCTCACCCACATAGCCTGTAATCAATATTACCGGAAGATGGGGATATTTCTCTCTTATTTCTCGCAATACGTCCAGCCCGGTTATTCCATTGAGTTTCATATCTAACAGCACTACATCTTCTTCTGATTTAACACCGTCCATTACCCGGAAGGGGTCGGTCTCATAACGGGCTTTGATGTTTCTTTTTTGTAATATGCCGCTCAAAGTCATGCAAAATTCGTAATCGTCATCAACAATAAAAATAACACGCTCTTTTTTCAAAGAAGAAAGGAAAGATAGAATCGCCGTGAAGTCAAGAGGCTTGATTAAAACTCCAAGTGCACCTTGCTCTCGGGCTTGTGATACCAGCGCATCTGTTGAATATGCAGTCATCATTACGACTGGCATCTCAGGAGCAATAGATTTGATTTTCACAAAAGCCTCAACACCATTTACTTCCGGCATTTTTATGTCCATCAGAACCGCATCAAAAGGACGCAGCCCTACCTTTCTCACCGCTTCTGAACCGCTAAACGCTGTTTCTGCATCATAATCTTTAACCCGTAGAATATCCGCTATTGTCTTAGCCATTAGTGGCTCATCATCTACCACTAAGATGCTGAGTTTATCTTCTTCGCTCTTGCTCATTTCTGTGCCAACACCTCTTGAAAATCCAAAATCCCAATACATACCAATAAGCCCTTACAGTGCTTGCGGGGTGGTAGGGGCAGAACTTCACAGTTTGGAATTTGATGCCCGGAGCTTGTGATTTGGTGGAGGACAAAACTTTTGAGGGGCTACTTATCTAAGATTTCGCCCGTTTATACTTCGCTTCTTTCATATCCACGGCGAAGAATTCACCGCCTATATGACATAGTGGTCTCGCTTTATCCAAGTCCATCAATCCTGCTTCCTTTCCGAGCTCGTCCTTCACTGCTACTGCCAATACACTTCCCGTTATCCAAATATGGTCGCCTAATTCAACATGTTTTTCGAGCTTGCATTCTATCCACGCTATTGCTTCTTTTATACGAGGCGGCTTCACCGCCTTTGCTTTTTCTTCCGTTAGCCCCGCATGCTTGAGTTCGCTATCTTCATACGGATAATCCGTTTCCAGAACTTGCATTAGCTCGCCAAAGTCTTTTCCTACCACGTTCACCACAAACTCGCCATTCTTCTGGATGTTCTTCCACGTATCGTGTGCAGGATTGCACGAGAACCCATATAAAGGTGGCTCGGAGCTTATGGGTGAATTAAAGCTGAAAGGCGCTGCATTTGCTATCCCTCTCTCCGATATTGTCGTAATAACCACCACTGGTCGAACGAGCAATTTCGGGTATGCTTTCTTTTCGAGTTCCATTTTTCTTTCATTTCCCTCCTATGCACTTTTAACCTTCCACTTATATTTTTTTATTTATTCTCGCTATCTATACATTAAAGTTGTGGAAGTTTTTATATACTTTTTCGTAATAAAATAAGATTTTCGAAAAATTGCAAAATGCGGATAGCGATATTGAAGAGGGATAAGTGCCAGCCGAGGAAATGCGAGTATGAATGCATAATATACTGCCCGATGGTGCGAACAGGGGTGGAGACGGTAGTCCAGGGTGACGATGACAAGCCGGTAATATCAGAGGAATTGTGTGAGGGATGCGGGATATGCATAAAAAAATGCCCCTTCGCTGCCATTTCTATAATAGGCTTGCCGGAAGAGCTGAAGGGTGAAGAGACGCACAGATATGGTGAAAACGGGTTCGTTCTTTATGGAATGCCCCTTCCAAAAGCAGGGAAGATAACCGGGATGATAGGCGAGAATGGGATAGGGAAGAGCACTGCAATTAAAATATTATCGGGGTTGCAAGTGCCAAACATGGGCAAAGTAGAAGCAGAGGCGGAAGCAAAGGCGAGTTGGGATGAGATAATAAAGAAATATGCAGGGTCTACGTTACAAAATTACTTCGATAAGCTGTCAAAAGGAAAAATTAAGGTGGCTTATAAGCCGCAATACGTGGGTGCAATACCAGAATTCTTCGATGGCAAAGTTTACGAGTTACTGGAAAGCACGGACGAGAGAGGAGTAGCAAAACAGCTCGTGAGGGCTTTTGAGCTCGAAGAAGCGATGGAGAATGATATAAAGGAGCTAAGTGGTGGCGAACTGCAAAGGGTTGCGGTAATAGGTTCTATGATAAGAGATGCCGATTTCTACTTCTTTGACGAGATAACGCCTTATCTGGACATTTATCAAAGAGTGAAAGTGGCAAAAGGAATAAAGGATGTTTTGAAGGATAAAGCAGTGATTGTGGTGGAACACGACCTCGCTATCCTTGACATGCTTGCTGATTACGTGCATCAACTATATGGCGAACCCGGTGGGTATGGCGTTGTTACGATGCCAAAGAGCACGAATAGAGGCATAAACGAATATTTGAGTGGATTCTTGCAAGCGGAGAACGTTCGGATAAGAGATAAGCCGATAGAATTCAGCGCTCATCCACCGAGGGCGAAGCGAGAAGAAAGAAGTGTTTTCATCGAATACGATGGATTTGAGAAGAAATATAGTGGAGATGGATTTGTATTGGAGGCGAAGCCGGGCAGTATAGAGGAAGGGGAAGTATTGGGCATAGTCGGGAGAAATGCCATTGGTAAAAGCACGTTTGTGAAAGTATTAGCAGGCGAGACAGAGCCGACAACCGGAAAAATAGCGTTTGATATTACCGTTTCTTACAAGCCGCAATATATAAAAGGCGAGCTGGATATGAAAGTGAAGGATTTTATTTATTCGCTAAAAGAAGAATCAAGCGAAGCCGACGTTATTGACGTGCTGCACCCGTTGGGAATATCAGAGATAGAGGAAAAGAACATAAAAGAGCTCAGTGGTGGCGAATTACAAAACGTTGCGATAGCGGCGTGTCTTTGCCATGATGCATCATTATATATGATGGACGAGCCGTCAGCGCATCTTGACGTGGAGCAGAAGGTGCGGTTGATAAAGACCGTCAGGCGGTATGCGGAGCGAAGAGGCGTATCAATGTTGATCGTGGACCATGACATATATTTGATAGATTTGTTAAGCGATAGGTTGATGGTTTTCGACGGTGAGCCGGGGGTGCGAGGGGAAATAAAAGGTTGTTTTGAGATGCGAGAAGGAATGGATTTGTTTTTGAAGGATTTAAGCGTAACGTTCAGGCGTGATGAAAGCACGCTTCGTCCAAGGATAAATAAGATAGGGTCGGCAAAAGACCGTGAACAGAAGAAGAAAGGGAAGTATTATTATTTGTGAGGGTGTTGTACTTGTCTACCGCTGAGCCCGGAGAGAACACAGAGAGTCAGAAAACGGTCAATCTATTTTTCACCATTTCCAGGATTTTTTGTGCATAACTTATTGCTTCTGCGGCGTCTTTCTCCGTAAACGATTCATAAGGTATTGCCGGAGGTGCAATTGCATCCGGGTATCTTGTGGTAAGGTAATATCTGTCCAAAATCTTCCCGCAGTCAATGATTTGTTCAAACTCACTTTTATAATTTTTGCATCTGACGGCAAGTTTAAATATTGAATGTTCCCAAACATATCGCTCACCTTTAAAATAAAGATAGGCTTTTAATGCTTTCTGTCCCGCCTGTTCAGAGAAGAAACAGGCATCGGAGTAATCTTTCTGCGCATACATCCTTTTAGCAGATTCAAAGTCATGCTTTGCCTGTTCTAACCAGCGATTTGCCTCTTCTTTACTAAGCCCTTTCGGGGCTTGCGGGGACATGGGCGGAGCCCATGACTTTTCATATAAAACCCTCCCTTCTTTCAGCACTCGCTCAATAAATGGATTCTCCCATTCAATCATCCTCTCGAACTCCTCCGGCGTATAAACGAAAACATCCACATTTCCCAAATCATTGTCTATAAGTTTTGCTACCTCTATCAACCTTTCTAAAAATCTTTTACCCGTCTTTTTTATAACTACAAAATCCAAATCGCTGTATTCATCGGCTTCACCTCTGGCATAAGAGCCAAAAAGGATAATTCTCTCCGGCTGATACTCTTTCAACCTTTCCAGCACTATTTTCAATCTTTCCATTGCTTCATACTTCATTCAATTTCAATGAACTTGCTAACCTGCATATCCCACTCATTATTATATCATTCCTCAGATATTAAAATTTATAGATACATAACAAAAAATGAAATCCATGCCTGTATCCGCACCTACACTCATCCGAACCACGAAAAGCATCTGTCCCGTATGCTACTGCATCATAGATGCGAACCTGTATGAAGAACGCGGCGCAGTTTACATGGAGAAGAGCTGTGCGGAACACGGCGCTTTTAAAGACCTCTGCTGGTCGGATTATCAACTTTACAAACAATTTGAAGCGAAGGGCATCGAAGGTGCGGGAAGAAGAGGAATAAAGGAAGATAATGGAGAATGCCCTTTTGCTTGTGGGTTGTGCCCACAGCATGAATCATCCACTGCTTTGGGAATCATAGACGTAACGATGAGATGCAACCTGAGATGCCCTATCTGCTTTGCAAAAAGTAATGATAAAGGAAATGGTAGTGGACATGAAAAAGACCCTGAAATAGAAGAACTAAAAGCGATTATAGACAACTTCGCATCGAATACAAATGCCGCAGGGCTTCAATTCAGTGGCGGCGAGCCCACGCTGAGGAACGACCTCCCTGAGCTAATTTCGTATGCAAGAAAAAAGTTCGAGCACGTAGAGGTGAATACCAACGGTATAAAAATGGCAGAGAGCGAGGAATACTGCAAAGAGATAGAATCCGCAGGCACAAGTGTTATTTACCTTCAATTCGATGGTGTAACAGAAGAGCCCTACGAGAAGCTAAGAGGTCGAAACCTGCTCGAAGTAAAGAAAAAAGCGATAAAAAACCACCGAAATGCGGGACCCAAACCCGCTATCGTTCTCGTGCCTACCATCGTAAAAGGCGTGAACGAGGACCAAATCGGCGCTATTATAAAGTTTGCAATAGAGAATAGTGATATTATAAGAGGCGTAAATTTCCAGCCTGTTTCCTTCTGCGGTAGGACGTCATATACCGAAAATGAACGGATAACGGTTTCTGACGTCATTAGTAAAATAGAAGAACAAACAGGTTTTCTTCGTAGAGATGATTTCTTGCCTCCTTCGCAGATGAGCGTGCTACTTGGAACTTTAGGCAAATCAGAAGTGGGCTGTCATTTCTCCTGTGGCGCTTTTTCTTATCTCGTAGTAAACCCTTTTAAAAAAAGCGTTTACGGAAAAATGCTTCGCAGAAACGGTAAAGCAGTAGAAAAAGTAGAGCCGATAACGAAATACGTGAATATGGAAAGATTAGCGGCGGCATATAAAAAAAAGAAAAAGATACCTGTTTTTACTGCTTTAAGAAGTATCCGTCCGGGTTTTTTAAAAGAGTTTTTTATCGGGTTCATAAAAAGCCACAGTTACCGGGACTTAAGCGACCTCCATTTCAACCTTCTATTTATTGGCGCAATGCATTTCATGGACACATACAATTTCGATTTTGCTCGTTTAAAGAAATGTGCGGTACACTATGGCTTGCCAGATGGTAGAATAGTGCCCTTTTGCTCGCATAATAACATACATAGGCGTGAAAAATCAGTATTTGTTTACCGCCGGGAACGCGGGGAGCGCTGAGATGAGAAAGAATGGTTTTTGAACTTGTGGAGTCTTTTACCGAGAATCGAGAAGACATAAATAATCACTATTCGACATTTTTCTTTCAAATATGCTAAAGAAAAATTTAAACATTCGGAAAATTTATATAGCCTTTATGTAAATTAAGTTAAAGGGATCAGTTAAAAATATAAAGAAATGATAAATAGAAAAATGATGCGGCAAATGGGAGGTGGTGGCATTGACGAGGAGAGAGTAAAAAATCAGAAGAAGGCTGTGAAACAATTAAAGGAAATGGGTGATGTAGAGGTAGGGAGGCTGCAAAATTTGTAAGATGCTATTGAGAAGTTGACAGAAGAAACAGGGACAGAAGCAGAAACACAATCGCAGTCAGAAAAACCGATAATTCACAATCCGGCGGTATCAGAATCAGAGTTGAATGAATTTGGAGTCGGAGCCGGGATCGGAAATGAAAATGAAGTAGTTGACACGGTTACGCTTGCACAACTTATGCAATGGGTGGACAGCGCACTCAATCTCATCGGACTGGAGAAGTTAAATCAGATCGTCGAATTGTATGCACTGACCGGTCGTATACCAGAAGAGATGAAGGATACAATTTTAAAAGTCACGGCACTCCCGGACGCCGTTCTAAGCCCGGAGAAGGGCCACATAGAAACGAAACACTGCATTATCGCACTGTGCGAATTAGACAGGATTCTCACCGGTGAGCACCAGGAACTGTTCGTGCTTCTAAAGGAGGTGTGCAACGACCACCGCCCTTTAAAAAATCCCACTGTCAAACACTCTCAAGTCCAAATCAAATCACAATCCCCGGGTCCCAGGAAGACCAAGAAAGAAAAGAAAAAAATAACCCCAAAACCAAAAAAGAATGGCTGAAGCGGCGATTACCACTGCGATAATAACTATTGCTTGCGTGATATGTGCTGAACTAAAAGAAATCCCCCAATGTCTTTTGGTTTTTCACCTCTTTCACCTCCTCTTCCTCGCCTTCTTTTATTCTTTCTATTTCTTCTTTTACAACTTTGGATTTCGCTTCTTTTTTACTTTTCTCCACCGTTACCTCCTTCTCCCCTTCTCCTACACCTACCGCAATCGCCTCGCGGTATATCCTCTTCGCTTTTTCCTCTCCCTCTTTAGCCCCTATTTCCGTATCACTAACCAAAAACGCAATTTGAGGGACATCAAGCCGGAGCGATGCTGTAATATCCACCGCCTTTCTTTCGTCTAAGAAAAAAAACTGCAAAAAAGGAACGACAAAGAATCGTGCATAGCTCAGTGGCACTTTGCAATACGCACCTATTTTCTTCGCTATCTCTTCGCGTATAGGCGCGGATTTTCTATCTTCACCACTTCGCTGCTCGCGTTGCCACGGCGACCGAAAATATCGCCTTTGCCATCCTTCTCTTTTACCGCCCTGCATTTCTTTTGCAGAAAGCACGCCACAAGCCATTAAACTGGATGCATAGCGCCAGAACTTGAAATTCTCACAGCGTCTTGCTCTTCCTAAAAACGTATCCGCCCTGCTCAGGTAATGCAGCCCGTGCAAAAAGCTTTCTTCATCATATTCATACGAAAAATTCTTATATATCCATTGTATGCTTTCCTCTGGCGTCTTGTCAACACTGTAAAGAGAGAAAAGCGCTTCTTGCATATCGTAGCCCTCTACACCGAAGATTTTATTCAATACCGCAAAAATGTCCTCCTCAACGTCCCTTCCTCCTGTCGCTATGTCTCCCTTCTCTAATTTCGATTCCGACATTGAAATAGCCTGCAAGTCGTTTATTGCGGACCTCAAATCACCATTAGCGTTTTTAGCCAGAATGCGCAGAGTTTCATCAGCTATCTCTATCCCTTCGTCATCGCTTATCTCACTCAGCACACGAAAAACCTTCCCCGGTTCTACCTGCAGGAACTTAATTGTCCTGCAATTCCGCTGCAACGCTTTTCCCATCCCGTATTTGTCGTTCGCGGTGAGGATCATCGGCTGTGTGCTTTTTTTCACTATCTCAGTTATCGCCTTTTTTCCACCCCGATCTTCGTTGCCATGCAGGTTGTCAGCCTCGTCCAAAATGATTAATCTTGTCGTGTGACTGAAAGTATTGCTTGTGGAAGCCGGTCCTACTATACTTTTTATCACTCCTTCACTTCTCTGGTCTGATGCGTTAAGTTCTATGACTTCCCATCCGCGCTCGGAAGCAAGAGCATACGCGGCTGATGTCTTTCCACAGCCCGGAGGTCCGTGAAGTATAGCAGCTTTCTTCGACTTTGCCTTATAGACCGCCTCAGCCCACTCTTTTAGTTCTTTTATCGCTTCTTCGTTGCCCACAACTTCTCTTAACTTCTTTGGGCGGTATTTCTCTGTCCATTCCACGCTACTCCCCTGCATATCCATTATATCATAGACACGCATCCTTAATATGTTTTTGATTAGCTCTAAAAAAAGAAAAGTTTTAAGAAGGGAAAAACTCCAGATTGAGAATATGAGTGAAGATAAAAAGAGAAAGAAGAAAAAGGAAAAAGCAGCAGAATCCGCAGCTTCTCTGATAAAAGACGGTATGGTAGTGGGTCTCGGCACGGGGTCTACGGCAGAATTTGCGATAAGAAGGATAGGCAACAGGATAAAAGATGAGGCGCTCGATGTTTTGGGCGTTCCTACTTCGCTTAGAACCGAAACGATAGCAATAGAATGCGGGATTCACGTTACCACACTTTCTGAACATCCTTCTCTGGATATATGCATAGATGGAGCAGAACAAGTGGATTCTCAACTAAATTTGATAAAAGGCGGATGGGGCTCGCATACGAGGGAGAAAATAGTGTCTTACGCAACAAAAAAACTTGTTATCTGTGTTGAAGAGGAGAAAATAGTGGAGTTGCTAAATAAGGCTGTTCCTTTAGAAGTTTTACCTTACGCCGTGAAAGTAGTGGAGAGCCAGGTGAAAGAGCTTGGAGGTATGCCTGTTTTGAGGAATGAAGGAAATAAAGGGGGATATTTTATAACGGAGAATGGGAATCTGGTGATAGATGCGGATTTTGGCGTTATAAGTAATCCGGAAGAAATGAGCGGTGTTCTTTCTTCGGTTGTCGGCTCTGTCGAGCATGGAATATTTACGAATGCTACTGAAGTGCATGTGGGAGATGAAAAAGGAGTTAAGGTATTAAAAAGAGAATAAAAATAAAGAAGAGGCGTGATAAAAATGAAATTGTTGGTGAGCCCGAAGGATATGGAGGAGGCGAAGGCGGTGATTCGCGGAAATGCTGATATTGTAGATGTGAAGAATCCGAAAGAAGGTTCTCTTGGCGCTAATTTCCCCTGGATTATAAAGGCAATAAAGGAATTGGTGGAAAAAGAGAAAGGAGACGGTGTAAAAATAAGTGCTGCGATAGGAAATTTCGATTATAAGCCGGGGACTGCTTCTTTAGCCGCGTTAGGTGCTGCATCTGCCGGTGCAGAATATATAAAAGTCGGATTGTTCAAAATAAAAACGAGGCAGGAGGCGATAGATTTGCTTACCGGGGTTGTTAAAGCGGTGAAAGACTTCGCACCAACCAAGAAAGTCGTTTCTGCTTTCTATTCTGACTACAAACGAATAAATTCGATTTCGCCTTTTGAAATTGCGGAAATTGGGAAAGAGGTGGATATAGACGTGGCGATGGTGGACACGGGTATAAAAGACGGTAGGACAACATTAGAGTTTCTGAGTGAAGAAGAGCTTAAGACGTTTGTTTCGGAATCGAAAGCGCTGGGACTGGAGACTGCTATTGCGGGCTCGCTTAAATTTGATGATATTCCTGCGATAAAAGCGATAAAAGCCGATATAATTGGTGTTAGGGGTATGGTATGCGGTGGTAACAGAGAAGACCGTGTAAGGGAGGAGTTGGTGAGCGAGTTGAAAAGGATGGTTGCGGAGTGAAAGTATCTGCTCAAAATTCGTTGAATTTTGAACGGACAGTGAAAAATGAAAAATGTAAAGTGCAAAAGTCAAAATAAACCTTTCTGTATTGTTTACCGCCGAGATCACTGAGAGCGCTGAGATGAGATAATTAAAATCTTTTTACCCTTTATTTTTCCATAAACGGTCTCATTAACCGGGATTTGCACCTCTTCTCCCGATATCAGCAGCTTTGCATCCACTTCTTACACTAATTCCACCTCTAAATCACCTCCTTCAACCTCTACCCGCTCACCCTCCGATAACTTCTCAAAATCCTCCATTGATTTTAATCTCACTTTTTTCATCACTTACTATCTCGCCTTAAAATAAGTTACGGTTACTACTTCGTCCATATAAATATTTTCGATGCATGCCTGTATTGTCCCTCCGCCCATCCATTCCGAATGATTTTTCAAAAGTTCAAGGTCGAAGATTCGTTCCCAACTCATCATGATTTCTTCCTTAAATGGTGAGGGTGGAGGCCAATTTTCCAAATCTATCTTTATTCCCGCACTTTCGCAGCGGCTGTCCCAATTCTCACTCTCCGCTTCTGACAAAGACAAATACCAGCAATTAAGGACTGCGTGCCAGGCTTCAAAGTCTGACAATAATACTCTGTCAGAGCTAACGAGAAATTCAACTCGCACTCCTGATGTACCACGAGGTAAGTGTCCACTCCGTCGCAAATCAGGTTTTGGATGATACCATGCCCATATAGGATATTTGTTACGTGGATAATTTTTCACTCGCTGTTCGAGCTGTCCAACCATCCAATCGTATGCGGGTCTAAACCAATTGTCAATCTCTTTATCCGCATCAATATGAAGTTCGTTACACTCAAGCACTCCCGATTTCTCTGCACGTGTCCAGGTTTCTTTTGTTTGTATTGTCCACAGCCGCATCTTTTCAACTCAAAAGAATCGAGTTCCTTTTGTTTGTTCAGCAAATTTCTAAGGCTTCTTATTGTGGATATAACTTCCAGTTTTTCTTTTGTTCCAAACATGTGCCCCTAGCAATCGGTAACCTCTTATTGCTCGCATGCGTATAAATGTCTTATTTGCTAGCTTTCATCCAAATTATCCATCTTTTACACTTTCTAAAATCACCTCAAATATATCCTTTATTTCCGGTGGTAATTCCTTCAATCCATCGGCTTTCTTAGGCCCGTCTCTTTTCTTATTATAATCTCGTGGAGATTTAGCACAATCAAAATCGGGAATGAAATATTTCTCAATGCAGTCTTCTTTCAGACAATAAACAGGATGGCTGTCATTCCCGAAGGTGTTCTTCATATCTTCGATCGTCTTACAAAATTTGAATTTGGAAGCATTTATGGTAAGGGTGTTGTATTTATCACAGACATTTCCTGCGGTATCTCGTTTATCTCCATCAAGAATGACTGCACACATGTATGGTGTCTTGGGGATGGTATATAACAAGTGCTTCCAATTATCCCCATTCAAATGGTAAATCCCAACCTTGTTCATGATTTCAAACCAATTCTCATGCCACTTTTCCTTCAAATGCTTTTCTAAGAGGATTTGTAAAATATATGCATCACTTGTTCCTTCAACATAAAGGTGGATGTCTTTAAGGCTTGTTGTATGCGGCAAATAACCTGCGAACGTGTTCGGGTCTCCTTGATTTTGCTTCAGGTCAATTTTGATAAACTTCTCTTCTATTGGAGTGTAGAAATACACTGAGACCCTATCTTTTTTGTCTTTCCACAAAATGGGATTGACGAAGGTTGGATCCTGCGTTGCGATAAATATTTGTCTCTCTTTGGATTCATTGAGCAAGAAGTTTAAGAATTCTTGCTTTACAAAAGGATTCAACCCAAGCTCAGGCTCATCTATTAAGACTATTTTTTCATCACTAAACAAAATATCCACTGCTAAGCAGGCTAATGATCTGACACCCGAACCTTGCTCTGACAGCGGCGTTTCAAAGTCCTCACCATCTACTTTTCTAATTAATTTCTCATATTTTTCATCATCGATTTTCGCATCAACAATTCTATTGAGAAAATCTATCCATTTACGTTTCTGAGAACCTTTCAATTCCTTGTTTTGTATGTATTCTTCAAAATCTTTTTCTTTATAATTTTGAAGACGTTGCTCCGGGCAATAAAGTACATTTCTCTTAATTTCCTCTATGACATCGCTATGGATGAAAATTGAGAAATGCTTTGCGTTTAAGCCATAAGCGTCACGGGGCTTTTCCATGACTATGTGGTTACTAATTTGTCCACATGATGCGTTTTTCAATTTTTCTTTTTGCTTTTCCAAAACTCTTGGAACAAGTTGGTTTATTTGTTCTTCATCAAGAGATAATTCCACCATCATTTGCGTTTCTCGATCCTTCAAATAAAAGTCGTTGTATCCAAGAGTGAGAGAGAGACACATAATATCGGAATCACTCTCTCTGAAATCTTCACATTCTGGGCAAAAGTATTCATAGCCACCTAACTCCAGCTTCCCGAGCGACTGAATAAACTCTAATAGGTTTGTCTTTCCACAATTGTTTGGACCTATGACGATGTTTAAATCTCTTAAATCTTTCAACTCCGCATGTTTGACGTTTCTGTAGTTCTTTATCTCGATTTCCCTAAAAATTATCATTCTTCACAATCCCCTCCTTTCGCCAATCCGTAATGCTCTATCAACCCTTCCAGCTTGCTCGGCGAGTATGCGCAAACCTGCGAAAACACGCGCTTCCAATCCCGGAAAAGCATCTCCGTTCTCGACGACTTCGACTTCTCCAGCGCTTCATATAAAACGGAAATGACCTTCTCACTCGTTTCGCTCTCAGGACCGAAATCAGCCAATAAAAAATCCGCATCTATCGCTTTTCTTCTCAGCGATATAATGGCTTCCAATAACCTATAAACCGATTCTTCGCATAGTTCCGTCGGTTCATTCGCCATCCATTGATTCCTCCTGAACTTGACGAACGAGATTTTATAGCCATCTAAAATCACACCGAAAAACTTACCAAAATTTTCTGCCTTGCCATCCGATTCCTCTTTTATATACGCCTCGATTTGCTCCTTCGCTTTGACAAACTCGCTTCCCGTATCCAATTTCTTCGGTGCTTTGTATTCTATGATAACCGTTCCGTAGAGCGCATCCTCTCTTCTACCTGAAATCTTTGTTCTGTGCTCGTAAGCCACCTCCGGCTCTTCTCCTTTTTCAAAAAACTTCGCAATTAACTCTTGTATCAGACCTTCAACCTTAATCTTCAGTTCTTCTTCGTTACGTGCCTTCTTCGCATACTCTTTTATCCTTTTACCAATTCTTTTCGCATCTAATCCTAAATCTAATCTTTTGTCAGGTTTTTCCATCTCTTACCTTCTAATATTTATTCACAAACCTTTTCTTAAAAAGAAAAGCTTTACCAAAAGAATTATTTTTCGCACAGCTCTTCCAACCTCACCTTCTTCCACCCCTCCTTTAATGCAATGCTTTCTTCACTCATATCTCAACACCCTCCAGTCTTTTCGCTATCTCTTCACCAGAAGGCAGGTATTTTCGCAATTCCTCTGGTAAGGTAGTTGTGATTTTATAGGTAGAGACCCCGATGGGCTGGGTGGTATCCTTGAGAGCATACTCAACGATAATCCGGTTTTTCTCTTTGCAGAGGATAATCCCGATAGATGGATTCTCCTCCGCCAGTCTTACCGTATCATTTAATACCGAAAGATAAAACTGCATTTTGCCCGCATACTCCGGCTTGAACTCGCCTACTTTCAATTCAATCGCAACCAGACATCTTAATCTCCTGTGATACAGAATGAGGTCAACGAAAAATTCCTCACCGCCTACTTCAAGCCGGTATTGATTCCCGATAAATGTAAAATATCCGCCCATCTCTATTAGAAATCGCCGTATATTGTTTATCAAGGCAAGTTCAAGTTCTCTTTCGGAATGCTCTTCGCGCAATTCCAGAAAATCAAATGTATATTCATCCTTAACCGCTAATTTTGCCGGTGGTCGGTATTTTTCAGGTAAACTCTGGTCAAAATTGGTTTGGTTCAGCAGGAATCTCTCATAAGCTCGGCTCTCTACCTGATGTATAAGCACATTTTTTGTCCAGCCGAACTTTTTAGTCATTCTGATATAAAATTCTCGCTCCAGATCGTCCTTGCACTTACTCATAATTAATACATTTTTTGTCCAGCTAATTTCTGCAACCAATGGTTGCAGTTTTTTACTATCCTTATAGGTAAGGTAAAAATTTCTCATATTCCATAGATTCCGTTCTGAAAAGCCCTTAATACCCGGAAATTCCATTTGAAGATCTTTGGCGAGTTGTTCAACAACAGATTTCCCCCAACCTTCCTTCTCCTGCCGCTCTACAATCATTTTCCCGATATCCCAATAGAGCGTTATCAATTCTTTATTTACCGCTCTAAGCGCTTCATACTGAGCCGAAAGGATTCTTTCCTTTATGTCCTTCAAGAAAGATTGATAGTTATCTGGTGCTATCTCACTCATCCGGTCTCTCCTCCAGTATCTTTACCACGTTCTCGGCTATATTCCCTTCCAGCTCGTGCGCTTCGGCATTCAGCCGTTCCAGTTCTTCGTTTAGTTCATGCAATCTCTCGTTGAAATCAAAATCCTCTTCTTCCTTTTCCGCAACACCCACATACCTGCCGGGGTTCAACGAATATCCCTGGTCTATGATTTCTTCTATGGTCGCCACATTGCAAAGTCCGGGAATATCACGATATTCATCCTCTGGAAAATATTGTTCCATAAGTTTCTGGCTTCCTTTATCCGTTTCTACGCGCTCTTCACGGTAAAGCCTCACGATATTTGAAATGAACTCAATCTGCTCAGGTGTAAATTCCCTGTGCGCACGGTCTATCTGCCGGTAAATACTGCGGGCGTCTATAAACAAAACTTTGTCCTTGCGGTTTGTATGCTTCTTTCCTTTATCAAAAAACCAGAGCGTGCAGGGCAACGTCACGGTATAAAAGAAATTCGGACCTATGGCAATCACCACACTCACCGCTCTATCTTCTACCAGTTTCTTTCTGACTTCCAGTTCTGACTGCCGGGCATCGCTGGCTGAGTTCGCCATCACAAAACCCGCTCTGCCATTTTCATTCAATGCGCGCCAGAAAACCTGTATCCAGAGGTAATTGGCATTGTCCACTTTTGGAACGCCATAACCAAACCGCTTATCCGCTCTGGCTTTCTCCTTATCAACACCATTAACATTGAAAGGCGGATTTGCCATCACGAAGTCGAACTTACCGATACTGTTGTGAAAATCCTCATAGTAAGTGTTGCCCTGCCGAATATCGCCTGATAGACCATGAACAGCGAGGTTCATCTTGCAAAGTCGCACTGTCTCCGCTGTCTTTTCCTGCCCGTAAATAGAGATTTCCGCACTGGGATTCTTTTTGTGTCTTTCTACAAATTTCGCACTCTGCACGAACATACCGCCAGAACCACAGGCAGGGTCATGGATTCTGCCGTGATACGGTTCAATCACTTCCACGATAAGTTTTACCAGCGAGGTCGGAGTAAAGAACTCACCGCCTCTTTGCCCTTCTGCCATGGCGAACTTCCCCAGGAAATATTCGTAGATTCCCCCAAAGACGTCTCCTTCAAGTGTCATGGGAATACCGGAGAAAATTTTGAGCAGTGCGACAAGAACGTCATTTTCCAGCCGGTTATAAGTTTTTGGGAGGACGTCTTTTAGGTCTTCATTTTCTATTTCAATGGCTTTCATGGCATCGTTAATCGCTTTGCCTATGTTTTCTCCTTCCGGGAGATTCAAGAGATATGAAAAACGAGCATTCTCAGAAAGATAGAGAATACCTTTCGCCTGATAATCGGCTTTTGTGATTCCACGACGGCTACTCATCCGTTGTTTTTCTATTTCCTTCTCCGCAAGTGTGAACTTATAGTCTGCGAAACGTAAGAAAATCAAACCCAGAACAGGGACGGAGTATTCAGAAGATTTAAGCCTCGAATTAGCCCTGAGTTGGTCCGCGGCATTCCATAACCTTTTTTCTATTTCGTTTATCATATAAATCCCTCTTCTTTTAAACTTGTAAACCCATTTTTACCTATTATAACATGGTCAAAGATGTCAATGCCCATAACCTTTCCGGTTTCGACCAATCTTTTTGTAATTGCAATATCTTCTTCGCTTGGTGTTATATCACCCGAAGGATGGTTATGCGCTAAAATTATCCCTGCTGAAAAAGTATTCACAGCAGGATGAAATATATCCCTTGGATGGACAATGTTCCTGTCCAAAGTGCCAATAGAAATTACTTCGTCATGTATTATCTTGTTCTTCACATCTAAATACAGCCCCCTGAAATGCTCTTTGTTTAAATTTCCCATGTCCTGGAGATAATTAAAGACATCATTTGGGTTTCTTATATAAACTTCTTTCGTCTCAGAGAAGAATCGTCTCCCAAGTTCAAAACTTGCGATTATTTGACAAGCATGCACTTCATTTAAACTCAAAAGTTCTTTTAATTTCTCAACGTTCGTTTCGTTGAGTATAGCTTCATTCCCGTAATCTTTCATTATTCTATCAGTAATCTCTAAAACACCTTCTTTTTTTGTCCCTCTCCCCAATATTATGGCTAATAATTCTGAGTTTTTCAATGTGCTGGGACCGTATTTCTTGAGTTTTTCCCTCGGTCTTTCCTCAAGGGGCAATTCTGTGATTTTTGGTTTGTATTCGATGTTCATTTTATCGCATCTACAAAGTTCCTTTTATTTTTAAGGAGTATCCATAACATTTAAAAATATCACAAAAGTTGTTAAAATTACCCCACAACCAGCCTGCAAAAATCCCTCACTGGACATTCCTCGCATCTCTTACGCTTGCAATATTTTATGCCGAGCTTAACAAGTGCAGTCTCAATTCGTGAAAGTTCTTCACCCTCAAATTCTTGCAGATTTATGTCCAGATTCTCTGCCACGCTTTTAGCTTTGCTCGATATCGTGGGGCTTATTTGCCATACACCGCGCAATTCACGCAGGAATATCTGTGTCGTTACCGCACCAATCCCCTTAAATTCTTGTAACCGCCTCTCCAAATCTTTTGTATCTGAAGATTCTTCATAAATGCTCTCCAACGACCCGTATTTCTCTTTTAGCATCTCCATTATATCCAGCAACTTTGTCGCCGTAGAAAAGTCGTATCGCACATACCCGCCTTCGTCTAAAATCCTGACCAGTTCGTCCCAGCCAGCAGCGATGATCTTCTCCATGCTGTCAACTCCATACCGTTCAAACGTTTTGTAGGTGTTCGATGCAATTTTCTCGCTTATTCTCGCACCAAACAGGATAGAAGCTAAGAACCATTTGAACCTGCCTGACGACTCCTCCAGATCTATTCCAAAGTCTTCGGCATATAGAGAGAAGTTAGTGAGAAGCACTTCGATTTTGTCCATAGATATTCGTATCCCTCTAACTGCTATAAATTATGATTGAACTTAACGATATATGTAGCTACAAGAAAGATGGATGTTTGTAACGAAACCAAACGAAAATATTACAGGTTCAGAGCGGATAGATTCTACGGTGGTATCGCAACCGCAGACTGTATGGGCTGCAGCATGGACTGTGCATTCTGCTGGAGCTACCGAACGAGAATCCATCCAGAAAGGTTTGGAGAGTTTTACACGCCAGAAGAAGTTGCGGAACGACTTGTTAAAATCGCACACGAACATGAGTTCGGAGCGGTCAGGATAAGCGGAAACGAACCGACGCTATGTAAAAACCATCTGCTGGATGTAATAAGAACCGTTGAGCTTTTAGACCAAACCCTTCTCTTTGTGCTTGAAACCAACGGTATATTATTAGGTGAGGCTGAAAAATACGTTGATGAGTTGTCAAAATACCCTAATTTGCATGTAAGGTTGTCTTTTAAAACCGGAATACCAGAAAATTTTGAGCAGATAACAAACAGACCGAGGGAATGGTTTGAGCTGCAACTAAAAGCTGTGGAGAATTTGTATAATAAGAATGTGTCGTTTCATCCCGCTATTGTAAAGGACTATGCGGATGCTTATTTAGTAGATAGATTAAGCGATATATTGCCAGAAATAGTTGGGCGGATAGAATACGAAAGTTTAAAGCTTTATTCGCACATAAGAAGACGAATGAAGGAAAGGGGGTTATTATGATGCGGTTAAAGACGATTTTCGAAGATAGCTTCAAAGAAGTTTTAGTAGCGGCGAAAGAAGGCGAGCTTCGATGCTTAACTAGTGAGAGATGGGATGGAGATGCGGTATTGATTGTTGTAGATGCCTCTTTGGATTCAATTGGATTAAACTACTTCAAAATCGTTGTGCCGAGAGTTAAGCGGTTTTATAGCGATTACGTAAAGACCGGCGAGATAAGTTCGTTTAATGTGTTTTCAAAGCTTTCGGCAGAAGATGCGAGGTTGAGGGGGCTAATGAATAACAGACGTGTTTGGCATGCGGCAATAGACATAAGTCGTGTTCTAAGTGGCGTTAAAGAAAGTAAGGGTTTTGAGAGCGATTTCGATGCGTTACGGTATTGGGCGGAGCGTGCGAACCATAAGGAATGGAAGAAAGATGATATAGGAAGGATTAATGGTGTCGGACTGATTACGTTTCAGTATCTGCGAATGCAAGCCGGTATAGACACGAGCATGCCGGATAAGATAATAAAACGGGTGGCGGAACGAGAATTTGGAGTTCATGCAAACGATGATTTACTGTTTATCGAAGAGATGGAACGGTTGTCGAAAGAGATAGGCTATTCGCAGATATTGCTCTGCTGGGCGATATGGTTGAGGGAATCGGATATGGGAAAAGGAGAATGGGAGGTGCTGTGAAGCAGACAGGCGACTTATAGCCCCAAATCTTCACTTATCGTTTGAAGAGCATCAAGAGCGAGTTTGAAATCTTAACTTAATTTAACTTGTCTTGACTTCTTCCCACCTCTTTAGCCACTCCTTTTCGCCCGTTTCTCGTGAAAGAGCGATAATACTCCTTTCTATCCTTTCCCTGTCAATCCTCTCGCCCTGCATATCAAGAATACCTTTTGCATCTTCTAAATCTATTGCTCGTCCTGCAATTATCTTCTGAACCATTAAATCCTCTGGTGATATATAGCGTATGGACATATCTTCAACGGTTATTTCCCTCGCCGTTTCAATCGCTTCTCGTTCAAATGCAGTGATAGAAAAAATAAAATCTACTCTTACACCTGTTTCGAGATGTTCCACTGGCAAAACCCAAGTCTCTCGGATAAACTTCTCCAGGTCACGAGGAAGAACACGAAAAGAACCTTCGATGCCGTTTAAAACTCTGTTTACTTCCTCTGGTATCAATGCGATTGTAACATCAATATCCTGTGTAAATCTTGGTAGCCCGTATTGAAGGACTGCCTGCCCACCAATGACCATATATGGTATGCCTGCCGCGGATAAACAATTCGCTACTGATTTCAACGCTTTTGGAATCACTTTAACCCCGCCTCTTTTCAGTAAACAATTTCCTCATTTCTATCAAATGCTTGAGATGTTTGTTTCTTTTCGCATCTTCATCAGAGACCCATGCCCACTGGACTTTATCCTTATGCAGTGTTAATGCCGCTTGATAAAGCGCTTCAAAAATCTCGATTCGCTCTAACGGAGTCTTATCTCTAAGCCGTTCTCTTTCATAATCCTTTACCCATACCGAAAACTTCGCCCATCTTCCATTTTTCATGCTCTCACCCCGTTTATGCGGATTCGATTTTTTAGCGGATATGTCAATATTCCTATATTAAAACGAAATCATTAATATCTTCCATTCAAAAATTTACATTTCCAATTTAAAAATCTTTTAATGGTTTGATCAAATGCCTTATGGAGAAGAAATGGAAAGCATAGAAAAGGAAATAAAAAAATGTAAGCGTTGCGAGTTATGGAAAACGAGAACCAATCCCGTCGTTGGAGAAGGCACGTTATCTGCGAGATTATTGTTCGTAGGTGAAGCACCGGGCTACTACGAAGACCTGGAAGGCAGACCATTTGTGGGAAAAGCGGGGAAGGTACTTGATGAGTTATTGGAATCCGCGGGGTTGCAAAGAAACGAAGTTTATATAGCCAATGTTTTAAAATGCCGACCGCCGGATAATAGAAATCCAGCAACGGACGAGATAAGAGCCTGCACTTCTTATTTAGACGCACAACTGGAAATCATTAAACCCGAAGTTATTGCTACACTCGGAAACTTCTCGTTGTCCTATATCTTCGATAAGTTCGGGTTGAAGAAGGATAAAATAAGTAAAATGCACGGTAAAGAATTTAACGTAAGCACAATTCCGGGCATTAAAAAAATAATACCGTTGTATCATCCAGCAGTTGTCACTTACAATCCAAAGATGAAAGAAGTGTTGGTTGAGGATTTTAAGGCGCTGGCTAAATATTTTTAAATGAAACAGGATAGAGTATGAAAGTGAGAACATGGTGGAAATAAAACCCGTTATTTAAGGGTTAGATATTATTTTTTAATTGATTGTTTTATGAAATAATATACTTTAATACCTCTCTCAACCGCCTTAATAAAATCGCTTTTCCTTTCTCAGTTAATATATATCTAACGCTCCTATCCTCCAAAACTTTCCTTTCCAACAATCCGGTTTTAGTTAATTCCTTTAAGGCTCGTGTAGCAGTAGCCCTGTGTTTTGTTAATTTTGCGATTTCTCCAAAATTCATCTTCTCTTTTTCAGACAGCGATAGAAGAATATCATCACAGCCAGCCTTTGCTAATACTCTCAATAGTTTCATAAAAACTGAAGAAACCAAAAACTTTTTATAGCAGATAGAAGCAAAAGTGATACTAAGGTGGGTAAGAGAGGAAAATTTATGACAAAGAAAGAACCCACAACATTAAAAGGGCGGGAAAGAAAAAGGATGACCGGAGACGGTAGAAAACGCACCCCCGTTGAGAACTTGGTAGAAGGTGCTTTTGGAATAAAGAAGAAAAAAGTTAAAAAGAATAAATAAAAGAGGAACATAAAATGTTCAGAAGTTTGTGTGATGATGTGTTAGACATTATTTGGCAATGGATACCTAAGAAAAAATATTCCGAAAAACCACATGACAAATATAGAGATGACCTAATGGTGTTCATCAGGAGTGAGCTAAAGCGAGGTCAACAGAATATTTTATTTGGAACTCCTAAAAAACACCGTATTAAAAAGGAAACGGGAAAAGCATATGCAGATATTGAAATTGACAGGAACATTGGAATAGAACTAAAACTAAATTTGAAAGGGAAGAGTAAAATAAGCGGACTTACGGGACAAATAGATTATTATGAAGAAGAATATAACTGTATAATCATTGTTCTCTGTGGAGAAGTAAGTGAAGAAACTGTTGAAGAGGTTGAATATAAAATCAAACGAAAGTATGGTAGTGCGGGATTTGGTCTTGGTTCTCAGGGACCGAGAGTAGAAGTTGTAAGAAAGGATGAAGCATCACTGGAGAGAAGGAAGAAAGGAAAAGAAACTTCAGGAGGGTATAATGCAGAAGAACTTATTAAAAAAGCATTCGGATAGTATTAAAATGAAAAAGACTATCATAAAAAGAAAAAATATCAAAAGAACTACAAGACTTTAGACATTTGAGTAGTAAATGAAAAATGAACAAAATAGTGTCTGCTCTAATATTAATAGGACTGTTAGGATATGCTATGTTTATGCCAGTTCCTTTATATGATGATGTATATCGGCTCATTGGTAGAATTACTGGAGCAGTAATAATTTGGGGAGTTATAGTGCTATTGTCAAATCGTGGAAAGAAAAAGGAGAATCAAAATGAGGAGAAAAGAATTGCATAAGAACCATTATATAAGCCCAAAAGCTGTGCATCATCTGATAAACAAAGAAAGAAGAAAAAGAAATATTCCTTATGTTAAGTGGAGTCAGGAAATGTATCACTTAGCAAAGAGCCAAGCAGATTATTGTAGAAGAGTAAAACACATGGTTCATTCTAATCGTTATGCTCTCCAGGGTGGTGAGAATTTGTTTTACTGTGGTGGAAATACTACACCAAAAGCAGTTGTTGATACTTGGATGCACAGTAAAGATGGACACCGTGAGTGGCTTTTGGATCCAAGAGTCAAGTGTGCTGGAGTCGGTGTATCCAATTCAAAACGTGGTGTTTATGTAGCTTGGGCTTTTAGTTCAAGTTGTATAGTTGAGGGAGTTAAATCGTTTTTAGGAAAAATATTGAAGAAATAAAAATGTCCTTAGCAGACCGGGATTACATGAAAAAGAATTATAGGCATAAAACAAAGAACTCTTCAAGGTTTAAAGGTTGGAATCCTCATTCATCAGCATATAAAGGAAGGAAAGGTAATTATATAAATAAATCTAAAAACTGGTTTTTTGATAAGAAACATCCTCACAGTAATCTACGCTTAGGTGACTTCCTAACAAACATTGGTATAATAACTGCACTGTGTATAATCCTTTCAATTATATACTCTTGCTCTGATATTTTCACTGTGATATCAGTTTGGTTGTTAGGATTAATTGTGATTGTTGGTTTGTCATTGATGTATTTCATTCTGAAGTATTCATACAAGGCTCTCATTAATATAAGATATGGAATCAGAGGACTAACAAACGGAGCAAAGCTCATTTTAGTGATTCTGTTGATAGTTTTTTCTTTTCAGGTATATCAAGTTAGAGATGATGTTATCTCACCTAATTTACTTCTTGTTGATAAGTATATTGATAATTCTTCTATCAAAGAGGATGTAAGTAGTATAATAGAGACATGGGAAGAATCAGTAGTTAATATAACTGAAGAAGTATACAAAGAAAGTACTCCAACATATGAGGAATTAAAAGAGTGTGAAAAGTATATTTTTGATAAGACAAATGAGAGGAGAAGAGGGAACAATTTGCCTAATTTAGTTTGGGACTCAAATCTCGCAAATATAGCACGAGATCATAGTTTAGATATGGCACAAAACAATTTTTTTGATCATACAAACTTGAGGGATGAAGATCCAACTGCAAGAGCAATAAGGCAAGGATATAGTGTCTATAAAGAATTAGGAGGCGGTTGGTACTCTGAAGGAATAGGTGAAAATATTGGGAAGATGTCAACTGGTAATGTACGCTTTTCTGACGATTTCTCTAATCCTACTTATGTTTCAAATGATCCAGAGAGTATTGCTACTGCTCTTATGAGAAGTTGGATGTTTAGTCCTGGGCATAGAGGAAACATTTTAGATTCAGGATATGATAAGATAGGTATAGGTGTTGCTTATGATGGAGAAGATTATATATCCACTCAAAATTTTTGGTAGAGGACAAAAAATGAAAACAAAACCAACATCTGGGATATTAATTATGGCAATTGTGGTGTTAGCAATAGTACCGTTGTCTATGGGTTATGTGGAACCCTTAACTGTAAATCAAATAACCAAAACAATTATAGAGGGTGAGAAATTGAGAATAGAGGGAACAGCAAACCTTGTGCTTTATACTTCTATAAAACCAATATTCCCTTTTTTATACCAGAAATTAATACCTTTTGTTTAGGGGTAAAATCCCTTTCCATCTCCATGTCTATTCATCACCAATAGATATGGAGTATGGTATATCTAAAACAATATGGTACTTTATAAAACTCATGGTGACAATAAAACCGTTCAAGGCGACGATACTGAACCCGGAACTGGGAAACCGAACTGAACTTGTTTGCCCGGTTTACGATACCATTGACGCATCGCTGTACGATAAATATTCAGTTAGGAAAAACAATGTAATCCACTTTACCACGAGAAAAGAGGGAGTGGAGGAGCACGAGTTTGTGGATTATGCAAAAAAGTGTTTAGAGCGTTTCTTCACTGATGAGATTTTAATCGAGCGCGAAAAACCTTCTTTCTACATCTATGGAATCAGATACAGGCTGTCGGAAGAGATTATGGAACAAATCCCGGAAGAAGATAGAAGAGAGACCTATTTCGCATTTGGGTTAGTAGCACTGGTGGAAGTCGAGGAACTCAACGAACATAGCATATTAGGACACGAAAAGACTTTTGAGGCGAATACGCAGGAGCGATACCATCTGCTGAAAGCGTGCGGGATGGATTTCTCGCCTATTGCTGCGGAATACAACATGCCAGACCACGGTATAAACAGTATTTTCGAGGATTATCTTGGTTTCAGCAGACCTGACTTGAAGATAGATGAGCATAGAAAGCCGATTGTGGACGTCGAATTAAATGGTGCACGGCACTTGCTCTGGAACGTTTCAAACGAAGAAATTATTGGCAAGGTTCAACAGTTGATGCGTGACAAAAAAGTTATGATTCTCGATGGGCATCACAGATATACCGCTTCTTATCGGTTGAGTAGAGATAAAGAGGATGGAGCGACGTACACGCTAATGATGCTCTTGGAAGGCGGGGATAGAGCGCTTTTTTTGATACCCTGGCATAGATGCGTGAAAAAATGTCGTATGGAAGATTTATGGACGAGAATAGAAGAGAATTTTGCTATTGAAGGTTACGATAAGCGTAAAAGCGAGAATGTGATGGGTGCTATCTATTCAAAGCTCAACGAATGCAACGATGAATTTGACGTTAGATTAGGCATGTATGACGGAGAGAAATTCTATTTGCTGCGAGCAGATGAGCAGCGAATAAGGAAATTAGCGGATGAAAGAGGCGAGCGAGTGGGACTGGACGTAATATGCCTGCATGAATGGCTTATTGAGCCAACACTTAAGCCCTTACAGGGCTTGCGGGGTCATGGGGCAGAGCCCCATATTGGCAGACCAGAGGATATTGTTTTCACCTCCAGTCCGCGAGATGCGATTGAAAAAGTGGATACAGGGGGTTGCAGGGTTGCGTTTTTTCTTAAACCACTGCGAGTAACAGATGTGGAATACAAGGCACGAGTGGAGAAGAAAGAATTTCCACAAAAGTCAACGCTCTTCCTGCCAAAGGTCGCTGAGGGTGTTGTGATGCGGAGGTTCAAGAAGATAGAAGAAGTCAGAGAACAGAAGTCAGAATTCTGTTTTTCTATTCTCTGATTTCTGGTCTTGTGTCTATCTTGTGAAATCTCGTGGTTTTTTATTAAAACTTTCTTTAAAAAGAAAATTTTATCAAGAAATATGTTTCATTTTAATTCTAATCGAACAGTTACAAAAGTAGTCATAATCGCGGCAATCTGTGTTTTTAGCACGCAATTTGGCGTTACGGTAATTGCACCACTGCTTGGCGAGCGTGTAGAAGCATCAGAAGCACCGTTCTTCGCAGCTGCTTTGATTTTCTCCGCTTTTACTATCGTAAGCGCACCTCTTGGTATCCCCGGTGGTATTGTTTCAGATAAATTTGGAAGAAAGCCATTGATAATAGCCGGGCTTTTGCTTTACGCAGTTGCATCCGCTCTTTTTCCGTTTTCAAACAGCCCTTACGACTGGATATTTGTGCGAGCATTACAAGGAGCGGGTGCAGGCTTGTTCTTCCCTGCAATCACGGCGTTGCTCGCGGAGGTTACGAGTTACGAAGCGCGAGGGCATGCGCTTAGCGTGTACAACATCGGTTTGGGCGCTGGCTTAGCGCTGGGTCCGATTTCAGGAGGCATTCTTTTCGATATTTACGATATTCGCATGCCGTTTTTCTTTTGCGTTGCCTTTGCGCTTCTAAGTGTCGTTTTGGTGCTGTTCTTTGTTCAAGAGCCAAAAATAAGGTTAAAGAGAAAAGGAAAAGGGTTATCGTTAAATGAAAGAGAAAGAAAAGCATTGACGCTCTCTTGTATCGTGATATTTTTTGGAATAGGAGTTGCAGCCATTATGGGTGCCTTATTCTCTCCTTTTGCTTTTGCTCCTGAGAGCCTCAAGCTTTCTGCTGGAATCATCGGTGCGATTCTTTCCGCAATGTTCGTGGTGTTCGCAATACTGCAAGCAGGATTTAACCGGCTGATGAAGCACACAGGAGAGATTGTTCTCTCGATTGCAGGCTTGTTCTTGTGTGCTTGTGGTTTGCTTGTGCTTTACTTCGCAACCCGCGTCTCAGAACTTTTTATAATGAGCGTTTTCCTTGGCGCAGGCTTAGGTGCGATTTCTCTTGGCACGTTAACGCTGGCATCGAAAGCGGCAGGGGAAGGTGAAAGAGAGCAGGGGGAGAAAGGAAAAGTAATGGGCATCTATTACACGGTGTTTTACGCTGGTCTGGGTGGTATTCCGCTTGTTTGCGGTGCGCTCTCGGATATTTTCGGTGCAAGGTTGCTGTTCCTGGCGTATGCTGCGCTTTTATTCGTGTTGATGTTTGTGGTGTGGAGGGTTGGGTTGG
>JAUVZJ010000033.1 GCA_030602585.1 Candidatus Methanophagales archaeon
TAAAACAAGGATTGAAACTCTCCATATCGCATTCTCCGTGGATAAGTAATCTTGTCACAGAGGCTAATCCAATAAAACAAGGATTGAAACATTCCTTGCGAATGCCTATGATTTAATTTTAACGTAGGTCACAGAGGCTAATCCAATAAAACAAGGATTGAAACAGAGAAAGTATTTTATGATGAAAGATTACCTCTCCTGTCACAGAGGCTAATCCAATAAAACAAGGATTGAAACACTTCATCTTCATCTTTACCTATAATATACATCTTTGGTCACAGAGGCTAATCCAATAAAACAAGGATTGAAACATTTCGTCCATGCAGCTCCATGCAGCCCATGCAGCTAGTCACAGAGGCTAATCCAATAAAACAAGGATTGAAACAGAGATAACGGGCTTTGTGCTTCGTTATCTCTTAGGATGTCACAGAGGCTAATCCAATAAAACAAGGATTGAAACTTGTAATAGAAACGGTGAAGTGAGAACGAGTTTATCTGTCACAGAGGCTAATCCAATAAAACAAGGATTGAAATTCTAAGAATAGTCTTGATAACAGATATGCTGGAAAGAGTCACAGAGGCTAATCCAATAAAACAAGGATTGAAACTCGGTACAGACGGAGATGATGTGAACGAATATGATTGTCACAGAGGCTAATCCAATAAAACAAGGATTGAAACTAAAAACGGCATAGCATACGGAACAGAAAGAGAAAAGTCACAGAGGCTAATCCAATAAAACAAGGATTGAAACCCTTCAATGATGTCAGTACACTCGTATTGTATAGAAGTCACAGAGGCTAATCCAATAAAACAAGGATTGAAACTATATGCGTGGTTCAAATGGCTGCTGAAGCCCCAACAGTCACAGAGGCTAATCCAATAAAACAAGGATTGAAACCCAATGCTAATTTACGTGGCATTGTCATCACCTATTGTCACAGAGGCTAATCCAATAAAACAAGGATTGAAACTTGGTTGTGCTATCAATTCACTCTTACTTGTCCAACAGGTCACAGAGGCTAATCCAATAAAACAAGGATTGAAACCATTGGTCTACGTTTTCTCCTATATGGTCGGAGAGGGTCACAGAGGCTAATCCAATAAAACAAGGATTGAAACTCAATGGTAGTGAAAGTGGAACTTCATTTAGACAAGCGTCACAGAGGCTAATCCAATAAAACAAGGATTGAAACTCATTGTTGGTGTAGTGGCCATTTTTACCAGTTTTCAGTCACAGAGGCTAATCCAATAAAACAAGGATTGAAACTCGTGCCACAATGAAGTATGCGAAAATGCTCCGCCAGTCACAGAGGCTAATCCAATAAAACAAGGATTGAAACTTTCAATTGGCTATGGATATGAATACAAAGGAAGGGTCACAGAGGCTAATCCAATAAAACAAGGATTGAAACACGATCTCTGATATATATCTACAAAACATGTGAGAGAGTCACAGAGGCTAATCCAATAAAACAAGGATTGAAACCTATGACCTTGCCAAGATAACTACTTATTACTGAAAGTCACAGAGGCTAATCCAATAAAACAAGGATTGAAACTTGCTTCTTCACATGATTCGTAATAGTTTCAATCCGTCACAGAGGCTAATCCAATAAAACAAGGATTGAAACAAAATCCCGGATATCAACTGCCCAACTTGTTTTTGGTGTCACAGAGGCTAATCCAATAAAACAAGGATTGAAACTTATATGTGTGTTCTTTACCATTAATGCCATTATCTGTCACAGAGGCTAATCCAATAAAACAAGGATTGAAACACCGCCATAGATTCGTAGTCCTTCTGGTGCAGGTCGCGTCACAGAGGCTAATCCAATAAAACAAGGATTGAAACCAGAAGATGCTGAGGCAGAAGTATATAAAGCAGCGTCACAGAGGCTAATCCAATAAAACAAGGATTGAAACATCAAACCTTTTAGAAAAAGGTTTAATCCAAAAACAAGTTTCTTTAGCGAAAAACCGTTATTAAAACTCTTTAAGTGGTTTTTGCGTAGCAAAAATAATTCTTTCTTGGTAAAGATTCTTTCTTTAAAAAAGAAAGAAGGATATAGAGAAAAAGTATAAAATTAATGTAAAGAATCCAATAGAATTTATAGAGGGAAATGGCAACAAAATCTGAAGATGTAAAAGTCATAGAAAAGGTGATATCTATGGCTAAAAGAGAACTCGACCCCGTTGAGTATGCAAGATTTTTGATGTTGATAACCCCCAAGACGGGCGATTCTACGAAAGAATTAAGAGAAGTCAGAGATGTAGAATCTTATGAGGAGATTGTAAAACGATTGAAGAAAGAGAATGTCGAAATCTTGCCATAGTCATAGTGGTTCGCCAAAGGGTTTGTTGCAAAAAGGTCTCAAACCTTTTAGAAAAAGGTTTAATCCAAAAACAAAGGTTCGTTTGGTCGGGAGGGTTGATAAGGGGGGACTGGCCCCTTATTTAGAAAAAGGTTTGAGCCAAAATAATTTCTTTCCAAAACGATTTCTTTTGTTAAGAAAGGGTTTATGCTAAAAGTCAGTGATTCATTAACTCATTATAATATATTATGAACATGGAAAGAGGAACGATTATTGAAAGGTCAAAAGAGCATTTCGGTGAAATCGTAGAGGAGCAATTAGACCGTGTTGAAACACTGAAAAAAGCCGATGCATGGATAGACTACGGGGCACTAAAACCTGTTGTAATAGGCATTATCGGCGGTGACGGTATTGGACCTTACATTACTAATGAAGCGAAGCGAGTATTGGAGTTTCTAATGGAAGAGAAAGAGAAGAGCGGTAAAGTTCAGTTTAAAACGATTGAAGGTTTGACCATCGAACGTCGTGCAGAGCTCATGCAAGCAATACCGGATGACGTGCTTGACGAAATCAAGAGATGTCACGTGATTCTTAAAGGACCTACGACGACACCCAAAAAGGGCGACACGTGGCCAAACCTCGAGAGCGCAAATGTCGCATTAAGACGAGAACTGGACCTCTTTGCCAATGTGCGTCCGGTAAAAGTGCCTGAACAGGGGATAGACTGGGTTTTCTTCAGGGAGAATACCGAAGGTGCGTATATCCTCGGAAGCAAAGGTATAAACGTCACCGATGACCTCGCTGTGGACTTTAAGGTCATTACAACCCAGGGCGCAGAGAGGATAATACGAATGGCGTTTGATTATGCTAAGAGTAACAATATCAACAAAGTAACGGTGGTGACAAAGGCAAATATAATAAAAGCGACTGACGGTAAGTTCCTCAGCGTGGCTGAACAGATTGCTAAAGCGTATCCAGAAGTCGAATGCGACCACTGGTTCGTGGACATCTTCAGTGCAAAACTCGTTGACACGAAACGGAGGAAGGAGTTCAGGGTAGTTGTGCTTCCGAACCTGTATGGTGACATTATTACAGATGAAGCCGCGGAATTCCAAGGTGGCGTGGGCACCGCGGGCAGCGCCAATATCGGCAAACGATACGCAATGTTCGAAGCCATTCACGGCTCCGCACCGAGGATGGTAGAGGAAGGAAGAGCAAAGTATGCCAATCCGTCAAGCATAATGCGTGCTGCGGTAATGCTTCTCCGCCACATAGGGTTCGTCGAAGAGGCGAAGAAATTAGAGATGGCACTTGACGTCTGTACTCACGATAAAAAACTCGTCATAACCGGTCGTTCAGATGGCGCAACATGCTCGGAGTTTGCCGATTACGTGCTGGAAACAATTCAGAATTACTCGTATTAAAACGACGGATTAGTGAAATAAAATAGGCGTCGGAATTTTCATCATGTGGAGTAACGGAATGTTTTTGTTTCCACACTTACATCTTATGTGTGTGCAAAAAATATTAAGTCTATCTGAGCCAAAATAAATAGAAGGAGAAAATAAATGGCTGATTTGTTAGAAAATATCTTTGGGACTCTGTTCAGTCCGGCTTCTACGTTTAGACGCATGTTAGAAGAGAGGACATCAGTAACTACCGCAGCTATCGTAGTTCTAATTGCATGTATTAGTAGTGGAATAGGGAGCATATTAACGCAAAATGTGGTCATGTCCGTGTTCACAGAGTTCCCGCCGGGTTTTGAACCTGCCACAGATTTTGAAGGGATGACGTTTTCGCCCGCGGTATCCATGAACTTAAGCGTAATTGGTGGATTTATCGGCTGGGTCTTTATCGCAGGCATACTTCACGTGGTAGCAAAGATTCTTGGCGGAAAGGGCGCTTTCACAGAAATGCTGGTTCTAATGGGTTTTGCTATGCTTCCAAACATATTGCAGGCTCCGATTGGTTTAGTCGTCATACATATCGGTAGTCTGACTGGAGCATTCGTATCTATGGGTCTGGGAGGTGTCTTGGCGATCTGGATTTTAATACTCGACGTTCTCGCAATTAGAGAGGCACATAAGTTCTCAACAGGTAGGGCAATTGCAACTCTTGTTCTCCCATTTGTGGTTCTTATAGTGCTGGCGTTTATACTCGTGATAGGTATTTTTTTAATTTCAGGTATATTATAATATGGAGGGGTTTAAATGGAGAGCATTAAAGCAGTAATTGAAAAGAAAAGAAAGGGCATCGCCTTGCTCCTATTAGGGCTTTGCTTGACTTCCGCTGTGATAGGAATTGCAATTATAGCGGGGGATTCTTTTGATAGCGGTGGTATAGGCGGTGATAAAATAGCAATAATCAACATTGAAGGTGCAATCATAGGTGGCAGAGGTGGATTTGGGATATTAGGTCCTGAATCAGGCGCAGATGATATTGCGAAGCAGATAAAACATGCAGGCGAAGACCCTTCGGTAGAGGCGATCATACTCCGGATAAATAGCCCTGGCGGAAGCGCTGCGGCATCTCAAGAATTGCACAAAGAGATAGGTAAGGCACGAGAGAATGGTAAGATAGTTGTAGCTTCGATGAGCGATGTAGCCACTTCGGGAGGCTATTATGTTGCTTGTGCGGCAGACAAAATAGTTGCGAATCCCGGGACTATAACCGGAAGCATTGGCGTGATCTTTTCCCAGTTGCAGTACTCTGAGCTGCTTGAGGAGTATGGGATACAGGCTAATGTCATTAAGAGCGGTAAATATAAAGACATTGGATCGCCGTTTAGAAATATGACAGAAGAAGAGCGTCAAATCCTTCAGGAAATGGTTGATGACATATACATTCAGTTTGTTCGTGCAGTAGCGGAAGGAAGGCACATGAACGAGAGCGAAGTCCTGGAGCTTGCTGATGGCAGGATTCTCACCGGCCGGCAGGCAAAAGAGCTGGGATTGGTTGATGAATTGGGTAATTTTCAGGATGCTATTGACCTCGCAGCGGAAATGGCTGGAATCAAAGGGAAGCCAAAAGTCGTTGAATACGGAAGGAAATCGGCTTTTGAAGCGTTATTCGGCGTATTTGCAAGAGAACTTGGTCATGGAATAGCAGAGACAATTTTAGAGACCGGAAAGCCGCGAGTGGAGTTGGGGTGGTGAAGATCAGTGGGGATCGTTGCTTCTCGCTTGGACTTGAAAAGCGTGTTTTAAGCACATGTTTTTCTATATGGCTCTGACATGCGTTATTTCTACTTAAACTCTTTTATGATGCCTTTGATGAATCTTTATGTAAAACTTTTTACGGTTATAGGCTTCGTACTTAGGTGCGGGGTATGTGACTCCCGTATTTAATTTTTCCAGCAAAAGGAGGGTTATCCATGGAAGAAAAAGATGAGGAGATAATGAAACCCGAGGAAACACCAGGATTTGCGTGGAGAGTATCACTTTCGATCATTGTAAGTATTGGATGGCTTGTATTTCTCATCCTATGGTTATTCTTTTATGCCTCGGATTTCACTGTATATGAGAATATAGCGATTGTCGTTGTATCTATTTTAATCATGGTGGCAATACTCGGTGCTTCATGGTCTTCATGGGGAATAAAATATGGTCCTAAATGTGGGAAAGGAAAAAAATAAAAATCGGGTGATATAAATGGAATCTGCTGAAAGAAAGGAGACAGCACTACCAGTAATTGGTGGAGTTTTAAATATTACTTCTGGCGTTTTTGGCCTGATAGGCGGGATTGTTCTCTTAAGTCTAATCTATTTTGCGAAAATTCCTGCCTTTTTAGTAATATTAGGCATTGTCCTTCCAATCTTTGGTGCAATCGCTATCTATGGTGGGATATGCGCAGTCAGAAGAGAGAAATTTGAATGGGCAATCGTAGGGGCAATCTTTGCTTTAATATCCTTTACCATTCTGGGTATAATTGGACTAATACTCATTATAGTAGCGAGGGATGAATTCAAATGAGATAAGTGGTTTTAAGTTATCAGTTCAAAATTCTCTGGCGTTCCTGTTTTAAAAGAGACCCTGACGTGTGGGTCGAAAACAATCCGCCCCTACAATAGACCTTCTATAAATTCCTTCTCAAGAACTGGAGCGGGAATAATATCAAAAAACATGATTCCTGATAGCCTCAGGGTTTCCATGAATCTATGCACTTCTTCTTCCGATAAGCCGTAACGTTCCATAAGATCACTAAAAGGTGTCAGTAAGATGGAACTGCCAGCACTGGTAATTTTACCTTTAGAAAATCTGCTTGAAGAGACAGGAAAATAGAAAGATACGGTCTCAATCGTGCCTCCATTAATCCCTCTTCTCTACACAGAACAGGAATATCAGTCCCATATCTCACCCTGAATCTTAATATCAGTAAAGCTATGTAGACACCAAGTGCTTTGGCATCGTTGTCTATCCATTCCTTTCCGAACCATGATAAAGTTCCCTTCATCAATTATATTTTGACCCTTTACTATGATATTGCTTTAACTTAACTCTACGAGAACCTTTACAAATCAAAACCCACCTTTAACCTTTCCACGCACTCCTCCACGCTCAGTTTCTCCTGCTCCCCCGTGTCGAGATTTCTCAATGTTACTTTCGCTTCTTTCATCTCATTTTTACCAACGAGCACGGCAAAAGAGGCATTAATAGAATTTGCGTATGATAACTGAGCGCTTATACTTCTGCGCATCACATCCATATAAGTGGGGAAGAATTCTCGCAGCTTAGACGCTATTTTTATCGCCTCTTTAACCACATCCTGCTCAGCATTTTTCTCTCTTACCGGCACCACTACTACCTTCGCACTCTTCAAATCCCTGGTTTCCAGAGTGAATATCTCTGCTATTCGGTCAAAGCCAAAAGCAAAACCCATAGAAGGCGTGTCATCACCACCGAACAAAGCAGCCAGCCGATATGACCCGCCACCGCATATCTGATTCTGTGCTCCTAACTTGCCACCGGCTTCGTATATCTCAAACACCATTCCAGTGTAATAATCCAAACCCCGTGCTATTCCAAGGTTCAACGTATAGCCAACATCGTAATAATCAAGGATTTCCAGCAGCATCTCCAATTCCTTTAACGCATCGCTGCTATCAGAATCAATTATTTTACGGTCACGTGCTTCCTTCAAGGCATCTTTTCCTTTTATATCTATCAAACATATTAAATCGTTAATCAACTCCTCTTTCACTCCCTGTTCGTTCATAAGCCCAACCACTTCTTCTCTTTCACCCTTGTCTATCAACCGCATCACTTTGTTTAGTATGTCCTCTTCCACATTTGCACCACGTAATCTCTCTCTTATCAGACCCACATGACCCACGTGAAGCTGTGCTTCTATGCCCGACGACTTCAGGATGTAAAAAGCGAGTGCGATTATCTCTGCCTGCGCTTCTGGACGGTCAGACCCGATTATCTCAGCGCCAAACTGCCAGAACTCCCTGTAACGAGCCTTTTGCGGCTCCTCATACCTGAAGCAATTGCCGAAATAATAAACCTTCGTTGGTCTCGGTGCCATCTTCAATTCGTTAACATACATTCTTATCACAGGTGCGGTCAACTCAGGTCTCAATGCTAAAGACCTCCCTCCTTTATCCTTGAATTCATACATCTCTTTCAGGATTTCTTCGCCGGATTTAAGTGTGAAGAGTTCAGAGCGCTCAAAAGTGGGTGTTCTTATCTCTTCATAGCCCCATTTCTCTGCTATCTCTCGCATTCGCTCCTCCATTATTCTCCTCTTCCTCATTTCTGCGGGCAAGAAATCCCTCGTCCCACGTGCTCTTTCTATTCGCATTCTTCTCTTTGTTTCCTGTTATTTTGCTAATAATAAAAAACAAAGGTCATAAATAAACCTTTTCTTAGAAAGAAAAGCTTTACCAAAAGAAATAAAACAAAAGGTGGCTATACTTGATATACAATTAAAAATCGAAAAGAAACATGAACTTCAGACTGATTTTTGTGATGGATTTGCTTGATGGTGTAGTAGTGCATGCGAAGAAAGGCGAGCGTGATAAATACGAACCAATTCACCTTTTCAGTTCCATCGTTAGTTCCTCTGACCCTGCCCGTGTCATCGAAGAGATAAAACCTGTGGAAGTTTACATTGCTGACCTGAACAGACTCATGGGCACTGGCTCTAATAAAGGAATAATAAAGGAGATAAGAAATAGAAACAGAAACAGAAAGACGAGAATAACGGTAGAATATGGTATAAAAAAGATGGATGACCTGAAAGAGGCTGTTGAAGCCGGGATAGCCGATAGCATTATTTTAGGAACAGAAACAGCAACAATGGAATTGATTGACGAAGCCTCTAAAAATGATATTTTTAACGATGTAAGGGTAAGTGTGAGCGTTGACCTTTTCAATAAAGAAGTGCAGACAAGCGATAAGAGAATGAAGATTGACCCTCTGTTGTTAATAAAAGAGTTGAACGAGTATCCAGTAGGGGATGTAATCGTGCTGGAACTGGATAGAGTAGGAACGAAAAGCGGAATAGACTTTGATTTCTTCGCTCGTGCTGTTGAGTGCTCAGAACGGGACATACTGTGCGGTGGTGGCGTTCGGAATTGCGAAGATGTGCATAAGATGGAAGAGATAGGAGTAAAAGGTGCTCTGGTCGCTACTGCCGTCCACGATAGCGCTATCCCCGTGTCTTTGCTTCGCTTATGAGAAACCTTTCTTTAGAAAAGAAAGCTTTACTAAAGAAACTATGCAGCCCTTACCGGGCTTGCGGGGTCGTGGGGCAGAACCCCACAGTTTAGAGCTTAGAAATTAGGATATTCCACATTTTGTTGTACATTTTCGTATAGAATGAATTGGCTGGCTACTGAAAATATATATACCGATTATATATTTATATAAACCAAAGATAAAGGAAAATGGGATTATTCGAACGAAGCAAGAGGATACTTGAAATCAAAAGAGAAAAAAGGAAGAAGCAGCGGGGAGAGGTTAAAGTAGATACTAAATCAGAAGAATTAAGAGAAGGCAGTATCGGAACGCTTGATGGGTTAGATTTCACCGTGCTTGGAAGGCTGGTCTATGACTGGGGCGGAGGGCGCTGGGAAGAATTTTATCTGGAGTTCTCAGATACGGAAGAGCACAAATGGCTATCAAAGGAGGGGACGACACTCGAATTACTTGACGAAGTCGAATCTGCAGATGCACCAGACCCCGATGAACTAAAAGAAGGAGCTGTATTTGACTTTCAAGGAGAAAAAGTGAAGGTGAACGAGGTGGGAAAAGCACGGGTTGTCGCTGTTGAAGGGGTTTTTCCATGGGATATTGCTGCGGGAACGCAGGTAACGTATGCGGATTGCGAGTTCGAACGAACAGGAGAAATCCTCAGTTTAGAAAAGCCCGCAGGGGCAAGATTAGAAGTATATAGAGGTAATGAAATATCGAGGAGAAGTCTGGAACTTTTTTAGGGGTGATGAAAAATGGGATTGGTTGATAGGTTCTCAAATGTGGCTAAAGCGAAGATGAGTAAAGTAATAGAGCGATTTGAAGACCCAGCGGAACAACTCGACTATGCACACGAGAAACTACTTGAAGAGAAGAAGAAGGTAGATGTCGCAGTGAGAGATTCAATAGCTGCGAAGAACCTGAAAAAGCGTGAATTAAACGAAGCGCAGAAGAAAGTGGGATCGGTGCATAACAAAGCTCTGGAATACAGAAAGAGGGCATTGGCATTGGAAGAGAAAGTGGCTGAATTAGAGGGCGAGAAAAGAGAGAAAGCTGAAATGCAGGTGGAACAACTGAACACCGCAGCAACACAACTGGTAGAGGAGGAGAACAGAACAAAAGAAAGAATACCGATGCTTCAGCAGTCCGTTGCGGAGATGGAGAAAAAAGTGAGGATGCTGAAGGACAAACAGGTAGATTTAACGGCGAAGATACAGCGATTTGCAGATAAACGGGCAGATTTGAAATCCGATTATGCGATGGCGAAGGCCTCTAAAAGAGTTAATGAGGCGCTCTCTGGAATAGATGGCGAGATTAGTGATGTTGATTTAACGGTGCAGCGCATGACGGAGAAGATTCGGATGGAAGAGGCAAGAGCAGAGGCATCGGCGGAACTCGGCACCGCTGCAGGAACCGCAGACATGGGAATAAGCGAAATCGAGAAAGAGCTGAAGACCTCAGAGTCTCTTTCTTCACTCGACGAGGAGCTGAAAAGGAAGTGATTACGATGTCACGTGCATACTTATTGATAAGCATCTCCGGTGGTGGGACGTGGGCATTCCCGGCGGAGAACAAAGAGGAGATATTAGATAAGATAAACGAGCCGGACAACGAACTTGCAGCACTTAATGAAAGAAGCGAGCTTACAGAAGAGAAATTCAATGACCTTTATCCGCAGATGTTTGAGTTGATAAGGTCGAGGGGTCTGCTCGTGGGTGAAGACATCGAGATAGACGAAGTGCTGGACGAAGAAGAAGCGTTTCCAACGCCTGATTTGACACTTCCGCCGGAGGATCTGGATTACGAGGAGGCAATTTTATTGTTCAAGGGCGAGGGTTTAATCCCGGGATAAGTAAAAATGGCAAGAATTCAAGCTATTATAGGACTGATAAAGGATTGCAACATGGAAAAGCTGGAAGATATTGCGTTGATGGAGGAAACGATAGAGAAAGCGGCGAAGATGATGGATTTGACGTTACTGAAAACCGTCAGCCATAAGTTCTCGCCACAGGGACTGACCGCGGTTGCATTGCTTGCCGAGAGCCATATCGCCGTTCATACGTATCCTGAAGAGAATTCGATATTCGTGGAGGTGATGTCATGTGGGCGTGGGGATGCGAAAAAGGTTCTGGAGCTCATGGAAAATATGCTGGGTGGTAAAGCGGAGATAGTGCTGGATAAAATAATAGGAGGTGAATAAAATAAAATGGTGAATGAAATGATAATAACGGCGTGGGTAGCACTCTTATGGCTGGTAATAGGGATAGGTCTTAGCATGCTGTTAGTGAAAGTTTACGATATTATCGTGTTCAGGAAATTCGATTTGCAGGAAGCGATAGAAGGAAAGAATAGCGCGGTTGCGATTTTTTTCAGTTTGATGTTGCTCGGCATAGGTATGGTAGTTGCGGCGACGATTATGTCACCGGGGACTGGCTCGTTGGCTCATGACATAGCTTTAACAATTGGCTGGAGCATAGGGATTTCGCTCGTTGCTACACTCCTTTTCTTCGCGTTTGATATGTTATTAGTGCCGAAGATAAAACTGCAAGAGGCGATAAGTAACGGTAACATCGCAGCCGGGATACTCTCAGGTGTTGTATACGTTGCGGTTTCGGTGGTGGCAATGGCGGTAATAATGTCATAAATAAAAAACCACGAGATTACACAAGATTAACACAGAAAAGAGAAAATGAATGATACGAATGCAAAGATGAATCTCGTGAAAATCTGTGTAATCATGTGGTTATAAAAAGGTACAAATAAAAAGGAGAAATGGTAGCTAAAGAGGATATAGGCATATTAGCAGCTATGGTTGTTATAGTGATACTCATTGTGGCTTCGTTTCCATTCGTTATGGCATCGCTTTTTGCACCTCCGAAATACACAGAAGACCAACAAATAGCTCTTTCGTTAGTTTCATACATTGGCTATCACTCGCTTGGCGAAGATTCAATAGACTATTACAGTGCACAGAAGGTGCATGAAAATGGCGTTGCCGGGATAATGTACAAATATGGGCGTGAGGCGAAGGATATTGATAAAACAGTGCACGACAAGTTAGAGGAAATAGGTTTTGTCACAACTGCGATAGAAAGCGAGAAAAGTGGTGGATGGGAGCCGTTCTGGGAATATTCGTGGTTCTCGGCTGCAAATGGTGATATAGCTGCTTATGTTACGACTTATTTCGACGGGCGCAGCAAATATGTCTGTATTGCAGCGGGCTCAGACGATTATGAAGAGGACGTATTCAAGATCCGTGTGGAAGGAACTGATTATGTATCACTGAGGAGTGACGTCAGGTTTAAATCCGAAGAACCAGCAGAGATTGAGCACGTTGCACCTTTTGCAGGGACGATATATGCGATAAAGTATCCTCAACACAGGTTGAGTGGATCGAGAGATGCGACAGTGAACGTAGAGGCGAGGAAATCGTACGACGAGGTGCTTGCGCTGAAAGAAAAAGCGCTGACAAACGAAACGTTCCGGAAAGAGTTCTTCAACGTTACTGCTGATAATGAGACGGCGGCGGTAAATGCAACTCGTGTTGTCGAACAGAGAACGAGGTATTACCCCTGGGGTTTCTTTTGGGTCTGTGGTGGTGGCTATGGATACTACTCGCCTTACAGATACGATTATCCAGGCTCAGGTCCTGTTGTCCGACCACGAGGCACAGGATATACTATCCGGGGTGCAGGAGGTCCGGGGATAGCGAAATGAGCCGCTTATATGGCTTTTTAAATATCCGCAAGGGCTACAGGACGGCTTACATGCTTTCCCGGATTATAGAGAGGCGGATTACGGAAAGGCGGTTAACATGGAATTAGCGTATCAAGCACTACAAAAATACTTTGGTTATACTTCATTTCTTCCTCTTCAAGAGGAGATCGTCAAGGATATTCTGCTAAAAAACGATGTTTTTGTCCTTATGCCAACGGGCGGGGGTAAATCGTTGTGCTATCAATTACCAGCCCTTCTTTTGGAGGGTGTGACGATCGTTGTCTCACCGCTTATTGCCTTAATGAAAGACCAGGTAGATGGGTTAAAAGCAAATGGGATTGCGGCAGCATATATCAACAGCTCTTTGCGTTTTGATGAGATACAACACATAAAATTGGAATTGTTGGAGAACAGAATCAGCATTCTTTATGTGGCTCCCGAAAGAATAATGCTACCCGACTTCTTGCTATTCTTACAGCGTTTGAATATCAGTTTGGTCGCCGTTGATGAAGCCCATTGTATCTCTGAATGGGGGCATGATTTTAGACCCGAATACCGTCAGTTGAAATTGCTTAAAGAGCATTTTCGTCAAACTCCTTTAATTGCACTGACAGCAACCGCTATCCCCGAAGTACAAAAGGATATTATAACACAGTTAAAGCTAGCCAATCCAAAGATATATAAAGCGAGTTTAAACCGGGAAAATCTATTCTACCAGGTTAAACCAAAAGATAATGCATATCACCAATTGCTCCAGTATTTAAATTTAAAAAACCATAAAAGGGATCCCGGGATAATTTATTGTTACAGCCGTAAATCCGCCGATGATCTGGCAAATAAACTAAGAAAAGAGGGTTATCGTGTTTTGCCTTATCATGCAGGCTTGAAATCTAATTTAAGGATGGAAACGCAGGACAAATTTGTTAAAGACGATATTGAGATAATCGTGGCAACAATAGCCTTTGGAATGGGAGTAGATAAACATAATATACGTTTTGTGATACATTACGATTTACCTAAAAATCTTGAGAGCTATTATCAAGAGACAGGAAGGGCAGGAAGAGACGGACTTAGAAGCGATTGCATTCTCTTTTTTAGTAACGGCGATAAGCGAAAAATAGAATATTTCATCGAGCAAAAAGGAGATGAAACGGAAAAGCGAATTGGATATAAGAAATTGCTTGACATGGTTAATTTTTGTGAAGGCAGAACGTGTCGCAGAAAAATTTTATTGGATTATTTCGGTGAAGCGTGTAATGAAACGAATTGCGGGAATTGCGATAATTGTCTGGAGCCGAAGGAAACGATTGATGGAACATTTATCGCTCAAAAGGTCATATCGTGCGTTTCCCAAGTTAGGGAAAGGTTCGGAATAAGTTACATTGCTGATGTTTTGTGCGGCTCAAAGAGTCAAAAAATAATTAGCAATCTGCACGATACTTTAACAACTTATGGTACTGGCAAAGAATACGCAAAAAAGCAGTGGCAGGCTTTTATCAGGGAACTCGTTCAACTCGGCTATCTGAAATCGGAAGGTGACAAATACCCAATCGTAAAACTGACACAGAGGAGTCGCGATATTTTATCCAAAAAAGAAAGGGTTTTGTTGACCAAGCCGGCAGAAGAAGTTCAGATAGCGCAAAAATATTTCGATGCGGACTTCAATCACGGTTTATTTGAAATTTTAAGAAGTTTGAGGAAGGAACTCGCTGATGCAGAGGATATGCCACCGTATATCATCTTTCACGATTCAAGTTTGAAGGTGATGGCAACCCATTTCCCGCGAAGTCTATCAGATTTTCGGAAGATTAACGGCGTTGGTGAAAGCAAATTAGAGAAATACGGGGAATTATTTGTAAAAGAAATTGTTGATTATTGTAAGGAACATAATGTTGAGCCCAAAGCAATCAACGTACGCGACTATAATCCAGCACCTGGCAAAACAATGAAGACATCTACGCTGCAAGAAACACTGGAACTTTACAAACAAAATTTAACAATTGAGGAAATCGCTCAGAAAAGAAATCTGGCAGTAAGCACGATAGCATCACATATTGAAAAACTAATTTTATCGGGCGAAGAAATTTCTATTGATAAATTCGTTGATATTGATAGGCAAGAGCATATCATAATGGCGATGTCAATTCTGGGTAGCGAGAGATTAGCACCTATAAAAGAAAAGCTGGGTGATGACTATTCTTATGAAGAAATACGCCTGGTAAGGGCCTCTGAACTGAGCAATCGTGAAATAGCTTAGAGTTGTTTAAGTGGATGGAAAAATCTCTGATTTATTGCGGATGTGGCGTGGCTGGAAAGGATTTATATCGTCACAACTGTACTGATGACAAAAAGAAAAAACCGAAAGCTAAGGGATAGCAAAACCGCCGAGCTGTTCACGGCTTCTTCCAACTCAACCATCGGAGAGAAAAAATGATTGAAGAGTTCGTACAAATTCCCGGATGCTCATTTCGCTCAAGCAGGGTAGTACGGTTCCGCGGGAGCAGGTCATCGAGGTTGCAGCCAGGATATTTGACTTCGATACTGAGATACTCCAAAACGTCGCTACTTTGCGAACCACCGAAGCATCGCTCTCCGCAGAGGATGCTGAACACCTGTATGACCAGTTCATGGCTGTCGTTTCCGGGATTGCGGAACAGGTAGATCAAATGCAATGAACGGCGAAATGTTTTATCGTCCTCGCAGTTTGCTTCTTCAGTGGCACATTACAGAACGCTGCAACCTTCGATGTAAGCACTGCTATCAGGAAGCGAACTCAGAAAAAGAACTTTCGTTCCAGGACCTGCTTGAGGTGTATGGCCAGTTTCAGGAGCTTCTGGATTTCTGGAATCAGGACGAGACTTTGCCCATGATTAGGGGGCATATCACGATTACAGGTGGCGAGCCATTTATTCGGCACGATTTCATGGATTTGCTTGAGCTCCTCTCTACCCAAAGACAAAAGATTAGCTTTGCGATTCTCACTAACGGAAGTTTCATAGGTGCAGAGATGACTCACCGCTTGCACAACCTCGCTCCAACCTTCGTGCAGGTCAGTATAGATGGTACGCAAGCCACGCACGATATGATTCGTGGTGCCGACGATTTCAAGCGGGCAACTTCGGCGGTGAAACATCTGGTACGGGAGCATATCCCCACGCTAATATCCTTCACTGCTCACCATTCCAATTTCCGTGAGTTCGAGAAGGTTGCTCAACTGGGCATGCGACTGCGAGTTGAGCGCGTATGGGCTGACCGATTTATCCCTCTGGGAAGAGGCACGGGATTGCAAGATACTGTTCTCACGCCCAACGAAACACGAGAGTTATTTGAAATCATGTACCGTGCTCGATGCAAGCGCCGCTGGTTCTGCCGAACCGATATAGCGATGCACAGGGCTCTTCAATTTCTCGTTGCTGGCGGAAGACCTTATCATTGTACTGCGGGTGATACGCTAATCACCGTCATGCACAATGGCAACCTCTACCCATGCCGCCGCATGCCTATCCGTGTTGGTAACCTGATGGAGACGCCACTCATCGAATTGTATCATAAGAGCGAGCTGTTTCGTGCTTTACGCAACCGCGTTAGTGATGGTTGTGAAGGCGGGTTTTATTCCAAACTGTGCCGGGGAGGGCTTAAGTGTCTTTCTTATGCACTTACAGGTGACCCTTTCAAAACCGATCCGGGGTGCTGGCAGAATTTGACAAATACCGGCAAATAACATATTATTCTCGCGGGGGAGAACAAGGTGAAGATATTACAGTTACCAGTAGGAACCCTGTATTGACTATCTTTTCTCGTGAAAAAGCCGAAAAGTTTATATACCTATTGAATAAGATTTTAGGTAGTGCGGAAAGGGGGTAAAGGAGACCAAATGAGCTTGACACGAGAACACACCCAAGAATCTTTAAGCTTTGCGTATATTTCAGCGGTAGCTGCCAAGGCCGGTTATAATTGTGGTCCCTTTCCGGGTTATGATTACGGGATAGATCTTCAAATTAGCTGCTTGGAGCAAATCGGCCGTAAAAAAGTGCCTAGGGGACCCATTCTATGGATTCAAGTGAAAGCTTCCTATAATTTTACAATTTCTGCTGATGATAACCATATTATTTATGATCTTAAAGTTGATACATACAATATGCTCATCCGGGAGGATCAAGACACTCCCGCCATACTTGTTTTATATTGTATGCCAAGTGATGAGGATAAATGGTTATCCATTTATGAAAACTGTACAGCATTGCGACATTGTGGTTATTGGCTCTCCTTAAGAGGTATGCCTGATTCAACAAATGAAGCAACTCAAAGAATCCTTATACCAAAAAAACAAAGGTTTACCGATTCATCTTTACAGTCTATTATGACACGTATTGAAGGAGGAGGTTACCCATGAATTTGAATTCACTTCCAAATAAATATCCCTTGGAACAAGTAAGGATTCAAAATTTGAAAAACTACCTTAAAGATAGGGGTTGGGAGGAAGAACCTTTTGGGCGCGTGACCGCACTAAAATTTAAATCTCCACGACCCATTAGAGAAAATAAGTATCTTGAAATATTGATACCGTCAAAAAGAGAATTGATTGATTATACGCGAATAATAGAGATTGCTATAGAAGCTATTTCCGCTTTTGAGGGAAGATCTTTTGAGGACGTATTATCTCAAGTATTGATTTTAGGTGATTTACTTAAAGTTCAGATTTCAACACCGGAAACTAAAATCGGGAGTATCCCAATTAACCAGGGAATTTTATTATATGAATGTGTAAATGATCTTCTTGTTTATAGTGCATGTGCAGAAATTTCTCTACAAAAGGCTTTCCCACGCAAGTTAAAAAACGCAACGGATTTCGTTGAAACTTGTCTAATCGGGCAAAGTCAATACGGAAGTTTTATTGCAAATATTCACTGCCGATTAGAAAGACCAAAACAAGAGGTTTTATTCGGGGATTTGACCGCACCGTTTGGAAGAAAAACTCTATTAAGAATTCTCAGAGGGCTCAAAAACGTTGAAGAGTCTATTCAAGAAGAAAGCCCTGATCCAATAGTTAATAATTATCGTGAAGGGCTCAATGCAAATATGTGCGGTACATTAGTAGATATTGTTCGAATCGGATTAGGTAATGACTTGAAGTTTTCTACAAATCTTGAGCCTATATTTCCAATTCCCGAGGATATTCGTATAGATACTTCGTTACGCCCATCATCAGAAGGATATTTGAGAGAAGCAGAGGATATATTAAAGGGGGAAATTTCTAAAGAAAAACGTGAACTGAGCGGTTATGTTTTTCAGCTTAGAAGAAAGCCAGGGGAAGAGGGTGAAAAAGGAATAATTAAAATGTTCACAGTTAATGAGGAGGGGAAACTTTTGCCTGTTAAAATCAAACTTGATGATGAACCTTACCGCTTGGCTATTGATGCTCATAAGAATGAAAAGATGATTCGAATTACAGGGATATTAGAAAAAGTCGGAAGTACGTGGCAGCTTACTGAGCCAGAGTGTTTGGAAATAACTGATGAAGATTATGAATCTGAATTAAGAACATAGGACGCGGTGTTTATGTGATTAAATTTGAGAATCTTGCCAAATCACTGCGGATGCCCCGCTTTTCAAAGCGATGTGGCTTGAGCTTATGGTGGATAAAAGCTAAAACACCAGATATCCCCAAAAGAATTCAAGATAAAAAACTTTTAGCACGAAGAAGATATTACCACCAGATAATCTCCTTCCTCCAGCGTAATATCTGCCGTGAAGTCGAAAATAAACCTTCCCCTTTTGTATAACGCAATCACCTTTTCATTCTCACTTAGCGTCATATCCGCCAACCTCGTTTTCTCGCCCACTTTTATTTGTTTCAGGTCAAATCCTTCAACCGATGTCGTAGCATCCATAATGAAATTCACAACTATGGGTTCTGTAACCGCATGAGCAAGTAATCTCCCGCTTATCTCCGCATAAGATATTATATGGTCAATTCCAGCCACACGCATCATCTCCATGTGTTCCCGTGCCTCGCACGTCACAACGATTTTTATACCTGGATTCAGCTTCCGGGCTGCGAGAGCAATCATTATCGTCTCAGAATCGTTCTCCAGTGGTATCATCATCGTCTTCGCAACTTCGATATTGCATCTATTCAGCGTCTCGCTCTTTGTCGCGTCCCCGCTAATATGCGGTATCCCCTGCGCATTCAGCTCTGCCTGATTCAATTCGCTACCTACCACTAAAAACTCCTCATTTTCATTCCTTAGCTCTTTCATCGCTTCTTCTGCTTTGGTATTCCAGCCCACAATAATTGTATGCTTCTTCATCTTCACCGCCCCTGACCCAAATAATTTTTTTAATGCACTATTAGTAGAAAAGGCTACAAGTTGTTCAATTACATACGCAATAGTTCCTATTCCCCCCACTGCAACCAGCACAAATGTAATTCTTCCACCCTGTGTCTCAGGATAAAAGTCGCCATAGCCCACGGTTGTAATCGTCACGATTACCCAGTAGATAGCATCCCATATCTCTTTCTTTTCAAAATATGAAAATGCTATGGAGCCGAATATGAGCACGAAAAGGAGTAGGGATAGAATCCTGAATTTATCTACGTGTCGCCTTAAAGCTCTTATCCTGTTTATCAGCCGTAGTAGTAGCATCTTAATACTCCTTAATTATCACTGGTTTATCCATCGTATTTATAAGATGCGTATTCTCCATATCTTTTAGAAGCCACGGAGGAAGTGCGAAGAGCGAAAAATGTGTCTCTTCGCTGTATGTGTTTGTTTCGATAGCCGCTATGACATCCGCAATCTCATCGTCACTTATTTGCAGTGGGTCATAACGTTTGGATGCGATTGCGAACCCCCATTGCCCGAAACTTGGTATATACTGCGTGTACATTCGAACAATCGGAAATCGTGACTGTCGCATGGTGTTTGCAATTATCACGTATCCGTCAGCTTCTAATGCCCAGTCTGCCTGCGTAGCCTGCGTAGCCATCATTCCATCTTCATCCAGCAAAGAATAAACGTCATTATAGAATTCCAGCGAATAAAAAGTTGCGAGAATATCATTATTGGGGTCTGGCAGGTCTAAAATAACGAGGTCGAACTTTTTACTGTCCCTAAGCGCTTCTTCTACATATTTTCTTCCGTCCATCGCCACATACTCATATCTATGGTCTTTCCATGAATCGTTGTGTAAGGCAAAAAAATATTTCTTTGATATTTCTATTACTTCGGGGTCTAAATCCACAAGTGTTATGTTTCCTATTTTGTCATCAGAGAACCTCGTTAATACTTCTAAGACGCCGAGGTCGCCACCACCAATGATGAGGACATCGAGATTATGTGCGTTATTCAGTAAAGTAACTGCGGCGGGTAATACCAGCGCCTCCGAATATGGCTCATCATCACTCTCCGATATTTGCACTCTACCATCGAGGAACAAAACACATCCGAGAATATCATGGTCTATTACTGTTATCGTCTGGTATCTGCTCTGTGTTCGCTCAAGGATAACCTGTCCACGATACAAATCACCAACCGTGGTATATTCCAACTGCTCTGCCTTGTGGTAGCCCAGGGCAAAGAGAGAAAAAAAAAGAGCAAAAAATATAATCACGGGAATCATCTTGTATCGATTATTTCGATGTTTGTTCTTTGGAGAGAGTGCCGTTGAATGGCTATCAGAACTCCGAGAGAATATCATGAACAGTGCCACACTCACTGCTCCTGTTGTATTCAGTATTCCTCCGGTGTGTACTGTCGTTACTGAGCCGAATAGGGGAATCATTATGAACCCGGCAGAAATCGCCCCTGAGACTCCTCCTATGGTATCCAAAAAATATGAATATCCGGATACTTCGCCGATTTTTCCCGTTTTGTATTTTGATAATATGTTTATGGCTACCGGGAGTTCTCCACCCATCAATATGGCGGGAACGAGCAAAATGCACGAACCGTAGAATACCAGAACATGCCATGAAGTGGGGTTGAGATTGATAAATTCGAATGCATAAATTATTCCGTCAGTTAGCATCCAAGTATCGTAGAGTGCGAGTCTCCTCGTGACTGGCACTATAACAAGAGAAATAAGGGCAATAAGCATTTCTAATATGAAGAGCAGAAGGAATGGATTCCTGGTTCTATCAGAGAGTTTGCCGATGACAAGGCTTCCAACTGCGAGACCGCCCATTATCGAAGCTAAAACTATCGAGCCGGAATAAAAAGAAGACCCAAGAAGTAGTGTAAATTCCCTTAAAAGGACGACTTCGTAGATCATCGCCGCTGCTCCGGTGGAAAGCAGAGTTATTGTAATGACAATGAATACGGCTGTGTGACGTCCATTTACTGTCATAGTGGTATGTGCATGATGCATATTATTGTTTTATTGGATGTTATATTTTAAAATATGGATGGAGATTTTCAGGAGGAAGTATTGAACCGGGTGAAGCAAATACCGAGGGGTAAAGTAACAATTTATGGAGCGATAGCGATAGCGATAACAGGTTCAGTTCGCGCCGCTCGTGCAGTTGGGCAGGCAGTTGCGAAAAATCCGTATCCCATAATTATACCCTGTCATCGTGTCGTTAGAAGTGACGGTGACGTTGGAGGTTATAGTTTGGGTGCGGATAAAAAAATAAGACTTCTGAGAGCGGAAGGAATAGAGATAAAAGGGAGAAAAGTGATGAATTTCGCGGAAATACTTTTTCTTTTTGAAACACTTTCTTTCTAAAGAAAGATAAGCCCTTACAGGGCTTGCGGGGTGTGTGCCTCGTAGCTTAATCAGCCAGAGGGTTAAAATCCCTCCTGCGTCGTTTACCCGTATCGGTGCAGAAGCCGACAGTGGCAGGGTGTCCCTCGTGAGGGGGAATCTGAAGAGCCTGAGGCGGTCTTTAGCCTGAAGCGAAAGCAAACCAGAGGTGGGATATGCTAATGACGACCCTCCTCCCAGCAGGGGAAGTTCGAGGTCTCTATGGGGACGGACTTACCGTATATAAACGCGACCCAAAAACGGGATATTACCATAGGGGATTAGCATGTCTGGTTAGGGTCGGGATGAAGACGAAAGGGTGGTTAGGTACCGGGGGAGGTCTCGTATCGTCCTCAACCGCGTCCTGGAATATGGCAGAGGCTCTGAGGTAAGAAAGGTATAACCTAAATGGGAAAGCCGGAATGATGCGATGCGAGAAGTCGGATGGATTCATAGTAGCGATGATGCCG
>JAUVZJ010000026.1 GCA_030602585.1 Candidatus Methanophagales archaeon
CAGGGATTTCCACGTAATCAAATATCTTCCAAACACGCACAAAAATCAGCAGAAATCGCATACATTTGCCTATTCCGGTATTCATTACAGAAATCGAAGTAACTAATTTTATGTCACTAATCGCCTGCTGTTAAAGTTCAACATCATAGAGTGCCACCATATACCCCAAAAAACAGTCATAATTTACCTGTATTAACCCACTATTTTCACGAGATACTTTTATTAATGACATAAACCATGTTACATATTGGTGGTATCTATGAACGCCTTAAAAGTAGAAGGGGAAAAGGGAAGAGCTTTCGAGATAAATCTGAAAAATCCGCTTCAAAAAAGATATGAGATGGTTCGTGAACTCATTCTGAGTTCAAAACCGAGGGCGGAAATCTGTGCTAAATACGGCTATACCCGAAAAACAGGCAACGAATATCTCCGCGCATGGCACGAAAAAGGGTGGGGAGGACTCATGGACAAGCCCAGAGGTCCAAAAACCAAAAGCAAACGTACACAAGAAGTTGAAAGGCGAATAGTGGACATGAGGTTTAGAAATCCAGAGAAAGACATGTACGACATAGCAAAAACGCTAAAAAGCGAAGGATATGAGATAAGTGCAAGAAGCGTCGCACATGTGCTCTCTGAGCATGGTATAACCCTAAAAAAAACGAAGAAGCTATCCTTGCGAGTGAACCCCGGGAAAAAATCAGGAACGTCGATGTCGAACACCTCCTAATCAGGGGGTTCCATACCAGTTACGGTGGGGCATTTTTACTCCTGCCGTATCTCGCAGCTCTGGATTTGGATAAGCTGGTGTGCAATCTGGGCATTGAAAAACAGAAGGGCATAGCGACACTCCAGAACGTTTTAAGCCTCGTATTCCTCGCTGTTATTGGCAAAAAACGTGTAATTAAAGTAGAAAAGGTTAAAGACCGCGGTATAGCTGTGCTTGCGGGATTCTCAAAATTGCCTTCTAAGAGCAATCTTTATGGCTTCCTCGATAAAATCTCGGTTGCCCGAGCAGAAAAATTCGAGATCGCCTGCGCAAAGGCGTTTGAAAAGGAAGGCATCTTCAAGGGAAGAACAGTCAACCTGGATGGCCATCTCATAAGCTATTTCGGCGATTTGAAGATTGTTAAGGATAAACATCCTACGAGAAACGCTATCATGCGGGGGATCAAGGCATTCATTATACAGGATCAGGATACGGGCAATCCGGTCTTTGGCAGGGTAGAATATCCGAGAGAGGGGCTAAAACCTGCGACTGTTGCAGTGCCCATGCTGGAAATAGCCAGAAATATACTGCCAGACCTGGAGAAGGTAGTTTTCGATAAATGGTTCTCGGTAGGCTCGCTTCTGGAATATCTGGATAAGAAGATGAATCTCAAGTATGTCACGCTGATAAAGCTCTATGACAACCGCATAGAAGAAATGAAGAGCATCCCGAAGGAGGAGTTCGGACCGCTTGTTGGAACTGATCGGCTAATCGCGTTCAAGGATACGACTCTTCGCAACTTTTCTGGCAGTATGAAGCTCATTGTTGTGTGCTTTCTTGAGGATGGCGTAGAAAAATATCACGGATACCTGACAAACGACTACGAGAGCAGTGAGGTGCAAATACTCAATGAAAAAAGCTGGAGATGGCGGATCGAGAATTTCTTTAAGGACTTCGATTTCTTAGGACTGGATGCGTTGCCAAGCATCGAATTGAACAAGATTGCAGCGATGATTGCGTTGAAGCTGTTTGCATTCAATCTGATGGCATGCTTGAAACGGGACATGGAAGGTGAGTTTGAGAAACTGACCGTGGAGTCACTTTTTGAGGAAGTTATCGCTTTTCCTGCTCTGGTAAAGGCTAAGGGGGATCGAATTGTTGTAACGTTCTACGGCAATTATAAGGAGAAGCATAGAGTAGCTGTTGAGACACTGCTGAGGATACTTGATGAATCGGGCAGAAATCTACCCGTATCATGGTTGGGAAATAGAAAGATTGCGGTCAGGTTTAAATAAAGTTGTAACATAAATTTCAGTGTGGAAATCCCTGTAGATACTTCGGTAATTGGCGGATGCGTGGATAAAGAATTTCAAAACGCTTCAAGACAATTGCTCGATAAATTCAAGCAGGGAGAGATGATAGCGGTGATATCAGAACTGACGACACTCGAATTGAAGGATGCACCTCAAGAAGTTCTGGATATACTCAGGGAGATACCTGAGAAAAACGTAGAATACGTGGAATTAACAGAAGAGGCGGTGAATCTTGCCAGGAAGTACATTGGCGAAGGAGTGATAGGGGGAGGGAAATTAGTTGATGCAGAACATATAGCGATTGCAACCATAAACCGTGTGGATGTGTTAGTGAGCTGGAACTTCAGACATATTGTAAACTTGCAGAGGATTCGTGGATACAATTCCGTAAACCTTAAATATGGTCATCCCTTATTAGAAATAAGGAGTCCTTTGGAGGTGATAAGTTATGAGGAGTGAAAAGAAATTTGATGCCGTGAAAATGATGCGCGAAATCAGAGATAAGCTGAGCAAAGAGTTCGAGAACATGAACTACGAGGAACAAAAGAGATATATAAAGGAAAGAATTACGCCTGAAACATGAGTGTGAGGAGAATGTGCACTTCGCATAACAGAGCGTATCTGCTTGATGCCCTCGGCACTTCGCCCAAGTAGCCTTCGGGTGGCTCGGCCTTTTGGAAAACTTTTTAAAGATGTAGTAAGTAAACTCAAATATGGCATTACCTAACTTCATAAAGCCGACAAAGGGAAAATTGATTTTAAGCTTGATATTATCCGTAATTATAGTTGCATTGGTTTTCTCAACCCCCGAATATTTATCGAGATATTTTACTCAGTAGATGTTTCATGACCCAAATCATGGATGTTATTGTAAATGTGTTAATAGTTGCTCTTATCCTTTATCCAATTTCTTGTGTTATTGTCGCCATTTATTATAGGATTAAAAAATGAAGTTCGGTTCGCTACCGCTCGCTTGATAAAATCCTTGATGCCTTCTTAGTTATTTTAGCGAATATAAGATCTATCACGGCTTTTACTTGCCTCCTCTCTTCCTCATCTGGTCTTATTCTCTCTATGGCCTCTCTACATATCCTTCTTATCTCTTCGTTCTCTTTTATCATTGCACGGGAAAAATAATCGAGAGTAGTCCTCTAAAAAATGAATTGGTGATAGAAATATTTAAATAGAGCGAAGTACTTCAGATATACTATGGGTGGGATAATGAATATAATGAAGATTGGCAGTCTGCTAAAGGGAAGTATATACGAACTAAATTTCGGATATAATACCAAAATGGGAGGATATACGACATTGATGTCGGACATACATAAGTTAGGCGACATGGCCTAAAATGGAGGTGAAGACATGTATGAAAAAATAAAAGAAGAGATAAAACAGACTTATTATCAGCAAAATTTCAGCAACGATGGACAAAGATTTGTTGCATGGTATTTGAGAAACATCCACCTAAGAGATCCTAATCAGGCAAAGTATGACATAACAGATGGTGCTGACGATAAACAGATTGATGCTATTGTAGTGGATGATAACTCATCGGCTGTTTATATTATTCAAGGAAAATTCATTGGTGCTGCTAGTGTGGATGCTGAACCTCTTCGTGAAGTTTTATCATCTTGGGTACAGTTAAAGGATCTCGTTAAATTACAAGAAGGAGGCAATGAGAAATTAAAACGAAGATTGGTAGATGTCTCTAAAGCATTGGAAGATGAATATGAAGTTGTTTTTGAGTTATTAACCACTGCAAACTTAACAGAATCAGCACTTAAAGATCTTAAAAGATTTCAAGAAGAACTTGCGAAAAATGAAGAGCTAACAGCTTCTTTAAACATAGTAGATAATGAAGAATTAAAAAGAAGATATGATTTGGCACTAGAACGTGAGAGCCCTGCTATTAATTTTACATTAGAGTTAGAACCGAATAAGTATGTTTCAATGGAAGTTGCTGGAACACATTCTATAACTGCAGCAATTCCATTGAAGAAATGTATAAAATTTCCGGGTATAAAAGATGGCACGCTATTTCGAAAAAATGTGAGGCAATCTTTGGGATTAAACAATAGAGTCAATAAGAGTATTAAATCCACAATATATAGTGATAGACACCGAGATTTTTTCTTTTACCATAATGGAATTACTGCAATATGTAATAAAATGGAATTAGATATTAATACCTTAAATCTGAATGGATTCAGTGTGGTTAATGGTTGTCAATCACTGAACACAATTTTATCATGTAGCGAAAGAGTGAAAAATCTTGAAGATACATACATAATGTTTAGATTTTATGAAATACCTCAAAGAGATAGAGCTGAGAAAATAAGTATTTCGACTAATTTCCAAACAGCAGTTAAACCGAGAGATTTAAGAAGTAATGATAAAAGGGTATTGAATTTAAAGAGATTGTTTGAACAAAAATACTCCCAAGGATATTTTATCACTAAAAGAGGTGAGGAATCCCCACCAAGTAAAGATAGAAAATATGTAATTGATCTCGTGGATTTAGGGAAGTATCTTATATCATGGCATTCCCAAAGACCAAACATAGCATATAGTGAGTCAAAAATATTCGATAAATATTTTGAGCAACTATTCAAAAGAGAATATAAACCGGAAAACATTCAGGCTTTAAACTTTTGGATGCAAGAAATAAAAAAGGGATGGATACCCGAAAACCCTTTCGGATTAAATGAGTCATTGTTGGCGATGAAAGCATATGCACCTTATCATCAATTATATGCAATATCACAATTTTTTACTATCGCAAGCAATTACCCTGATAGGGTACCAGCTCCAAAAGTATCATATGAACAGGCAAAAGAGAAAGGTATAGTGGATCAACTTGTTAATATGGCAGCATCTTGTTTAAATGTTGCAATAGAAGAAGCAGCAAGTGAGCAGTCTACTTCAGGCAAAATTTTCAGTCCACAGAACTGGGTAAAAACGAAATCTTGCCTGAGTAAAATCAAAACATCTGTAAGGACTCAGATACAAATGTTACCTAATTTCCCGGGTGGTAAAGAATTAAAAGAAAGTTTAATTATTCCTGCTGAAATTTTTGAATATAGGTGGGAGGCAGATTAATGTTGGCCACATCGCCTAACACCGTATATACGCTGTGGGGCTTCGCCCTTGCCCTTCGGGACATTGCTCCTTGCGGTCGCAACATCGTTATGCTGGAACCGTTAGGCGACATTTCTTAAAAACAACTGGAGGAGATTACCATGACTGGAGATTTTAGCGAGGATGACAAAATAAAATGCCTTCTTTGGTGTAATCGTCATTGTTGCCTATGTGGAAAAGCCTGTGGAACTAACATTGAAATTGCCCATATTATACCAAAAGGGAAAGATGAATCAGGCGATATTGATAACGCTATTCCACTTTGTTTCGATTGTCACAGCGAAATTGGAAGATATAATGAGAAACATCCCAAGGGTAATAAATACAGACCAAGGGAACTTAAGGCACGCCGAGAGCAAATTTATGAAGAATATACCCGTCACCTTGTTCCTCCAATCTGGTTTGACATTACCCAAGATTTGCCCAATGGACAACAACGTCATTTGCCTGACGTAGGGCTTAATATTAATCATCGTGGAGATTCTCTTCCTGTAAAAGTTTCGGTTGGTGTACAAGTATTTCTTGGAGATAAAGATTTGGGGATTGTAAAAACAAGCCAGTATACTGATGAGCGCTTATGGAATTTGAACCCCCGTTTTGGAGTCCGAGGACATTTTAGTGTGCCAGACGAAGTAGTCGAAAGTAACGAACATCTTGAGCTAAAGGTCAAAGTTACAGTTATTGATCAATATGAAAGAAAACATCAATTACTGCCACTTGGATGGGTCCATATGAGAAATAGAAATTCATGGTATTTAGAGCCATGCGGAAACGACACCTAACAGAGCGTATCTGGTTCGGGCTAACGCCTTCACCCAAATTTCCCTTCGGAACTTTGGATACGATCAGAACGTCAGTTGCAATCCACCCCATCGCCAGATAAAACCTCCAAAAGTTTTTGGTTATCTTAGCGATTATAAAGTCTATTACGGCTTTTACTTTCCTTCTCTCGTTCTCATCAGGTCTTATTCTCTCTATGGCCTTCTCACCTATCCTTTTTATCTCTTCGTTCTCTTTCATCTTTGCATGGGGAAATTTATCGTAATCACTCATAAGCAGTCCTCCAAAAGATGAACTGGTGAGAGAAATATTTAAATAGAGCGAAGTACTTCAGATATACTATGGGTGGGATAATGAAGATTAGCAGTCTGCTAAAGGGAAATATATACGAACTAAATTTCGGATATAATACCAAAATGGGAGGATATACGACATTGATGTCGGATATACCGAAGTTATATGAAATGCCAGAGCCCGCTTTGAAAAGAGGCGATAAAAAATGAAAGTTGATAAAGTTAGAATTAGTAATTTTAGATCTATTATCGATTCTGGTGAGGTAATTATAGATGAAAAAATTACAATACTTTTAGGCAAAAATGAACAAGGTAAAACCAATTTTTTGAAAGCATTGGAATCATTCAAAAAAGATTATGAAGATGATGATTTGAGTTATCTTTCTGATCGTAGAGACTACGACCCGAGTGAAATACCCATGATTACTGTTTATTTCAAACGGGATCATCATGACCAAAATTTACTGAAGAGCTTTAGCAGTAAATTCTCAGATACAACTGAGATAGTAATTACAAAATATTTTGATAATCATTATGAAATCGAGAAGCCAAAAATTGATGAAAACATGGAAGATTTACTGAAAGACATAAGAAAAGTAAACGATTCCATAAACAAGCATCTTGTAGAGATTGAGAATAAATTAGCACTTTCTAACAAAACAGACAAACAAAAGCACATCAACTGGCTTATATCTCTCCAAATGCCCGATGGTGGATTTAGTAATATCCCTGGACAGCCATCACAGATAACCCATGCATATTTTGCTGTGAAGGCGTTGATTGAATTAGGTGCGTTGGATCAGATAAACAAACAGAAGCTGATAGAATTCATCTTGTCAACACAGCATCCTGGCGGATTTGGTCATCTTCCTAATCAACAACCTCAAGCCCAATATACCTGCGATGCAATATTGTTGGTGAAAGAACTAAATGCTTTAAACAAAACAGACAAACAAAATCACATCAACTGGCTTATATCTCTCCAAATGCCCGATGGTGGATTTAGTAATATCCCTAGAAAGCCATCACAGATAACCCATGCATATTTTGCTGTGAAGGCGTTGATTGAATTAGGTGCGTTGGATCAGATAAACAAACAGAAGCTGATAGAATTCATTTTGTCAACACAGCATCCTAATGGCGGATTTGGTCATCTTCCTAATCAACCGCCTCAAGCCCAATTTACATGCGATGCAATCTTGTTGCTGAAAGAACTTGAGATTGACTTAATACATAATTTCAAAGAAGCAACTCAAACACTATCAAAACTATCTTTGGATGAGGATGAAATTAGAAGCACAATTGAGACGATACTTGATATATTTAAGGATTTAAAGGAACAAGAGTTTTCATCAATAGTTACAGATATTGAAAAAATAAAGAAGAAAATGGAAAATAACATCAATAATAATATTTTAAAAGGAGTTCTTGACTTAATCCCCAGTTTTGTGTATTTCGATAGCATAGACTTCATAAAGGATAAAATCTCAATGGTCGAATATTTGGAAAACAAAGAAAAATATAGAAGTTTTTCAAACTTATTTCAGTTGGCTGGGTTAAATATTGAGAGTATTAAGAAAATAAAAGACCCTCACCATAGAAAGCGTGAGTTTAGAAATGCGTCAGCGTCTATAACAGGACTTATAAATAGCTCATGGACTCAAGAAAAGGTTAAAGTAAATATAGACATAGATGGTGATCAAATACTTGTGTTTATAGAAGATGATGCTGGTGCTAAAGCTGACCCACCGAGTAAAAGAAGCGATGGTTTTCAGTGGTTCTTATCTTTTTATATAAATTTCATGGCAGGTACAAAAGGAGAACTGAAAAATGCAATTTTATTATTAGATAATCCAGGATGGGTTTTACATCCTTCTGGACAAAAAGATTTATTGAATACTTTAGAAAAAATGGCAGAAAATAACCAAATCGTACTTGCAACACACTCACCATTTCTAATTGACAAGAATAAGTTGGAGCGAATAAGAATAGTGGAAAGACGGGCTGATAGAGAAGGAACAAAAATATATGAAAAATTCTACGACTCCATCTACGATTCATTACAAGTAATTAGGGCAGCCATAGGTGCTGATATCTCAGATTCATTATTTGGTCATAAAAATAATATCGTAGTTGAGGGGTATTCGGATAAATTATATCTTGAAGCAATGGCAAATTACTTAAAAAAGAAAAAACGTGAAGTTATAAAGCTCTCCAAAGTTATGATTAATGGTGCTGGTGGTGCCGATAAGATCATATACCTTTTAGGTTGGCATAAAGCCGAGGGTTATCGTAATAGGAATACTTGATAATGATAACAAAGGTAATAAAGCAATTACTGAGATTAAAAATAAGAATTTAGAAATTGACGTAGAGAAGGATGTTTTAAAGCTTGATGAAATTGATGATGAATTTAAAGGTAAGGGCGTCGAAATAGAAGACCTTTTTGATGATGAGTTCTTTAATAAAGCTGTAAACAGAGCATATAAAGAAATTTTCGAGAGAAAATTTAAAAAAACCGACATAAAAATAGACGAATTACCGCAAGAAGGATTAAGAACTAAGAAATATGAAAGATTTTTTAGAGAAAACGAATTGGGGGGATTTGATAAAATAAAAATCGCTATGGAAATTAAGAAAATGTTGGAAAAAGAAAGGATCACAGAAGGCGAATTGGGTAATAGTATAGATAACTTTGAGAAATTATTTAAAAAAATTAAAGAGAAATTCGGAAGTAAGGTAAAATTATGAAAGTTGGCGGGCTCTGGCACTCTGCGGTTGCTTCGCAACATTGCCCTTCGGCATATAGAGCTTGTCCCATAATTAGATATTTTGCGAAATGGAATGCTTATTTTTGGTTATAAACCCCTATCGGAGCTTCTTATTGTTGGGGTTTTGGATTGTGAGACAGCATCCAAAGCAGTAAAAGCACTTCAGCTAACGGCGTGTTTGCGGTTCACTTCGCAAACACACAAAACGTTAGTTTCAATCGCTCGGGCGCCTTACGGTTCGCTTCATTGCATTACGCTCCCGAAAATTTTTCTTTTGTTGCCTTCGTTAAACGCCACAAAGCAGAAAAAGAAAATATGAAATGCTTCGCACTTCTCATAACAAGCGTTTAACGGTTACACTTCGCTTCGCCCAAATTTTTTCTTAATTATAAGGGGCGGGCGTCTTTTTATTTTCAATAGTTTTATAAATAAACGAATTTATTAGGTTATTATGGCAGATGATATGAGCATTAATGCAGTTATTTTAAGAGTTAAGAAGATGTATGAAGATGCGATAATCAGTGGAGGGCGAGATGGCGTACATTCTTTGATAAGATCTAAAAAATTGATAAGTTGTATTCATGAATATATTAAACATGAACTAGTAAAACAAGGAGTAGATCCTTCAAAGATTATCCCGCCTTTAGGTTCGACAAAACCAGAGCTTAAGATGGTGGGATTCCTTAAAAGAAAAAGTCAAGATATATCTGTTTTGTCAAACCCACCAAAAACAGAAATAATTGAAGAAGGGGTTTTGACTGGAAAAAAAGACAAAGTTGGTAAAGAAGTCATGAATAAGAGTATTTCTATCAATATTAGAAGTCAATTAAGTAGTATAGCAAAGAATTTTGATACTCTCTTTGAAAGAACATTTGCAGAAACTCTGAATTTACATCTTCGGGCACCTAAGTTAGTTACGGGTGAAGTATATATGGTTCCACTTATAGCATATGACCCTGATAAAATAGATAAGAAGAAAATTGATTGGAGAGAATGGTTGCCGGTAACTTATATTCCTGCGTTCCAAGCATTAAATAATAGAAAAGATGACAAAGATGATGAATACAAATATGAAAGAGTATGTTTATTAATAATTGATTTTAGACAAAATCCCCCTGAGATAGTTGAATCAATTCAGACTTTTGTCGATGAAGGGCGTATAGACGAAGAAATGGCAAAGAAATTTTCAATGTCGGGACTCGATATAAAAAATTTTGTTTCAGACATTCTTGATATATATAAAAAGAGGCATGGAAGTTTAAAATCATTGAAGTCAGTTAGGATTTCATAAGATGTTCTAATGGTTTTTTATCCAATCCATATTTTTTAATTAAAAACTCATTTATTTTTTGGGGGTTTTCTCCATTCTTTAAAAAATTAATATCTTGTTCTGTAAGTTCTGGAATGTTAAAAGATTCTATAAAATTCTTTTGGTAACATTGATACCCCCCTTCAAGGTCAACACTAGTCTTTCTAGTAAAGTAATCCATTACTACGGAATTTAATATTTTTTGTAAAATCCTAAAATCTAAACTGCCTCGTTTTTGAAATATTGCATATCCATTACAAAATAAGGATTCTTCATTTACATCTAACATAAATTTAGGTTTGTTGCTAAATGTTCGGGTTAATAATTTTTTACCGAATCTGTTCAAACCTTGTCCCCTACCATAAGCATACCATTCTGAGTATTGTTTCTTACCTTTATCTCTTTTCGCCAATTCCTCTTTGATATAAAGAAAATACTTGTAACACTCAGGGAGGTTTTTTATAAATTCGTTTTCTGGTATTATTTCTGCTTTATCATTCTTTATTGTATATGGGCATATAATACGTCTTTTATCCTTTTTCAAATCACTTTCTTCGTTGATGGAAGAAATTTTTCTTACAGGTCTGGTTATCTCTTTCTCAATTAAAAATTTTTTACCATCAATTTCTTTAACATAGTAACCATTTTCTTCTTTTGAATCATCCACAAAGTATAATTTATCTTTTAATGTAGCAATTCCCACATGAATATTTACAAGTTCTTTCAAGGCTCTTCCAACAGATTCAATTTTCTTAATATTTTCTTGGTCTTCCTCATTCAGAAGTCGCCATTTTTTATAATTAAGATCACTAAAGTTTATTTTTGAAAATATTACATTATTTACCTCTTTTAATTTGTCTTCTTCCTCAATTATTTGATATTCAAATGTTTCTTTTTTTGATTTCTCAATAAACGTTATACATGTATATGTAGTAACATCCTCAAATACTTGTAAACAATCAAAATCTAAAATTCTGGATAAAAGTTTATTCTCCTGTAAGTATTTGCGTAATGGTCCCGCTGCTAAGGAAGTAAAATAGTTATTAGGTGTTATGTACCCCAATTTCCCCCTTCTTTTCAATAATTTTACTCCCAAAACAAAGAATGGAAAATGAAGATTAAAATTGCCTTTAGCAATTCTACCCCATCGTTCAATAATTATCTTCTTAGTTGCTTTTCCAAAATCTTGGATTCTGACATATGGAGGGTTACCTATAATAGCATCAAACCCATTTTCAGACATTCCAAAAACATCTTTCCAATCCCCACTCTTAAAGATTTCAGGAAATTTTTCATTCCAATCTGCTGTAAGACTATCTTGACAAACTAAATTAAATTTAATTTCTTCCTTATCTTCATTATAAGTCAACGCAAGTAAACTTAGGAGTAATTTTGTCCTTCTTATTGCATACTCTAATATATCAGAACCATAGATGTTATTCTCAATTATAGATATTATGGATTTTCCTGTGTCTTTATGAATTTTTTCAATCGCTTCTATTAAAAAAGCGCCGCTTCCACATGAAGGATCACAAACTTTAATGTCGCCTTTAACACTGTTCTCTACAATATATTTCACAATAAATTCTGGTGTATAAAATGCGCCATTTAATTTTCTATCTTCTGGTTCTATTAATAATTCAAAAACTCTTTCAATTGATTTTAAATTATCTGATTTAATCAAATCAGCAATTTTTTTTACAGGAATTTCATCGATGTTTCTTTTAAAGCAGTTTAGAATAAGTTTGTTTTTTGTAACTTTGATATTGTGGGTTTGTAGATAGAATTTAACCAATGCCGCTTCTATTTCATGTATCCCATATTTCTTTATTCTTTCATTTATTTCTCTTTTCATGTTTTCCATCTTTCAATACCTTTCAAGTCTTAATAATACTTATTAAGTATTGGTATTTATAAACTTTTCGGTTTCTTGTTTTTAATTTGCTCTAATTCCTTAACGCAGGCATTGTCGATAAAGCCTTTTACATTTTGGTATCGTATCCTATACTCTTTATTTTTCAGTAATTCTTCAATCTCCTTTTTTAACTCTGGATCAATGTTTGCGTTTCCCATAATACTTATAAAGTATTTTGAGGTATTTAAATATTCTTATTTTCTGACGCCCGCCCTGTCCTTCGGACATATTGTCTGCTTTGCAGTTATTGATCCATTAAGAAAAAACTACGGCAACAACAAAATTTTCTGCGCCCTCACGACTTTGATTTTTTCGGCTTCGCCGAACGTTACACTAAAAATCAATCCCTCATATCATCGGGAGAAACTAACAGCGATTTAACTGTTTCGCTCGGTTGCACCTCACTCCACCCAAATCCGCCTTCAGCGGACTTCGTTAAATCGCATATGTTAACTGAAATGCTGATAAGAGAGGAAACATTATGATGATACATCGTCGTAACACATACCAAAGTGGTGCAGATAGAATGCTTTTTGACCATTGTTGGCATAGTTCTACACCGTTAGATAAGATTCAAGTTGGCGATATTTTCAGAGTCAAGAACAAGGAAATACTTGAAGTCGTAGATTGGAAAGTAACAGAACCACCAATTCAACTTACTCCCGATGAGGCGAAGGCTGAATGGCTCAAGTATCCTTTCGGCAATCCTCGAATACATTAGTTACAATCTTCCCCCTCACCTATAATATCTCCAAAACTCTTTTATACGTTTCTTCTGGATTATCACACATCATAAAATGCCCACTATTAGCGATTTCTATTTTCGGAACGTCACCAAGCATTTCTATCACCGGCAAGTCTTTATTCATTTCTCCAAACACGTACCATCTCTTTATACCCAACTCAACAAACATCTTCAATAACTTTCTACTATCAGACCACTTCACTAACGATTCCGAACTTCTGTAAAATGCGTATGCGTCACTTTGAGAAAGCCAGTTGTAATATAACCTGGTGCTCAGACTCGTAGAAGCCGCTAAATCTTTACTGTCCTTAATCCGTGATTTAAACTCCTCAAAAACCCTTTTTTCAAATTCTTCTAATGAATACCTGACCGCTTCTTTGCTATACGTGCAATCTTCCCCTATCAGATTGCCTTCCAAATTGATAAACGATACAATCTTCGACGGTATTTTTTCAATCAGAAGCAAACCTATTGCACCACCCATACTGTGCCCAACAAGGTGAATTTTCTCAAGCCCTAATTTCTCAACAATCAATTTGCAAATTTCTGCATGTTCTTCCATTGTATAAGAAAACCATTTGGGTTTAGACGAATCACCGAACCCTAACAGATCAAAAGTTAAAATCGTGTATTTCTTAAATTCCGGGAGATTCCATACGTCTTTAAAAGATTCTTTAGAGCAGCCTAATCCATGTATAAATATTATCGGCTCTTCTGCTTCTTTTCTTAAATTAAAAGATATTTCGAGGTTGCTACCTTTATAGTTTACTTCGATCCTTTCTTCCATAGAATCAAAACATTCTTGGACTTTTGATATACCCCTTTTCTTTTTTGGGTGCATTCCGCAGCGCTTCTGACTGACTCAATGCCTCCTTCGGTTCGTCTTTCCTTACCACGTCTTTTATACCAATTACGTGATACGTGGGTTCTATATCTTCAGTATCCAACTCATCCAGAACGGCGAAATAGTCTAATATCGAGCTCAATTGCTTCTCAAATAGCTCCTTCTCCGTTTCACTCAACTCTGTCCTCGCTAACCACCCTATATGCTCTATCTCCTCCTTTTTTAAAAGCATGTTTATTTGATCAAACTTTCTTTCTAAGAAAGTTTGATGGTAAAGCTTTCTTTTCTAAAGAAAGTTTGAAAGAAAGGTTTCTCTTATTTCCTTCGCCTTTTCTATTCCTATTTTCACCATCTCAACAATCTCTTCTTCCTTTAACTCGCCGTTACCGCTCTTCTGCATTCCGGATAGTGCGCCATCCGCATTTGAAATTACCGTTAACCTGCTTGTGGCTGCGTTTGCCTCATACAAATTCGGGTCCGCTAAGATATTCCCTCCGATTTTTACCGTTGTTACTGCCACTGGTGTATCTCGCATCGGCAGTGTATCTTCGCCAGTTAGCCCATGTCGCTCGTTTGGTATGCGGAAATTCAAAAGAGAAGCAATAGCACCTAACGCCGCGGCATCCACAAGGTTACCATCGTTGTCCAATACATGAATATCTATAAAAATCATCCAGACTTTCTCTCCTTCTTCTATACACAACTTCTCTAAATCTATTGCTTCTGAGCTTCGAATACCCCTATCCACTACTCTCGCCAGTTCTACACTGTTCTCATTCGGTGGTCCAGGCTCAAATTCCGGCGATGCCATTGGAACAAGTTCGGCATTGGTCATTATTATCCCCTTATCAGGCGCATCAGAAAATGGTTCTCCGGGTGCGAGTTTTACACCTACTAAAACCTCCGTATCTCCTATCTTTACAAGTGCTGAACCTTCAGCCCTCTTCATTACGTCCCTCTCCACACTTATCGCACGATATTCACGAAATCCTCTACCATCTACTCTCTTACCACTTCTTAGCACATCATACACGTAATCCTTCCTTATATCATCCATAACTTCAAGTCCCATTTCTATTCCTCACCTTCACCCTCACCTACACTCTTGCTATATCTCTCAATTAACGCAGTTCTTTGCAGCTCGTATATCTTATGACACGCATCCATTGCAAGCTTCAGCCCTCGTTCAAATTCTTCCTTTTTAAAATTACCGTCCATTTGCAACAGTGTAATTGTATTTGTTCTCGCAACCATCGCCACTGGCATATCTGCCTCACCGTAATTGTCTTCCATTCCACTCAAGTCCAATACCACTTCACCACCTATTTTACCAACGGCAACAGAAGAAACCATGTCTTTCATCGGTATTCCGGCATCGGCTAAAGCGACAGAAGCCGCATTTATTCCCGCTGTTCTCGTCCCTGCATCCGACTGAAGTATCTCCACATAGACGTCTATCGCCGTCTTCGGATAATATTCTTTTATAATAACCGGGTCAAACGCTTCTCTACTCACCTTCGAGATCTCCACGCTCCTTCTATCCGGTCCCGGTCGCTTTCTATCATCCACCGAAAAAGGCGCCATGTTATACCGGTATTTAACCACCGCCATTTTTGCATCCTGAAAGTGTCTCGGATGCATCTCCCTTGGTCCATATACCGCAGCCATCACCTTATTATCCCCCATCTCAAAGTAACATGACCCATCTGCTCTTTTTAACACTCCAACCTCTATTTTTATAGGTCTGAGTTCTTCAAAACCTCTTCCATCCAATCTCTTTCCTTTTTTTATTAACTCTATTTCTTTTTCTCCTTCTTTCATCCTTCTTCTTTATCACCTTCCTTTTTACTTACCTTTTAAACGAATCTAAAAAATACGACACTCTATCCGTTAACCCCGAGGTATGTGCTTCATTCTCAATCATCAGCACCACCTGCAATGCGAGGTTCATCTCATCTTCACTGCCTTTTATCCAGACACGGCCATTCTTTGCAATAAATATAAAGCAATTACACTTCTCCTTTAACATCCTTATCATCGAACCACTCCTTCCTATAAGACGTGGCACCTTGGTATGCGATATTTCTATCAATCTCCCGCCCTCTCCTATCTTGAATTCGTCCTTCAATGCCAGATCTACCCTCATCATTGCATCCACATTCATTACCTTCGCTACAATCAAATCGCCTAAATCCAGATATTTACCCATGCTGCCAAACTCTATTTTCTCCCTCTCATTCCTTGTAAATTCTGACGTGTGTAACCGTGCCTCGTAAGGAGAAGCGATATCCACTATCCAGTAAGGAAACGAAATCTCAACTATTTCTCCTATCACGACGTCTCCCTTCGTTGGCACATACTTCCCGGAAAGCGCTACCACTTTTATCTCTTCTCTATCGTCCACAATACCATATTTCATCGCATAAACCTTACCTTCTTCAACGTAAGTCCCCTCTCCTGCACGATTCGCTTCCTCAGAAATAAAATCCCCCGGGACTACAACTTTATACATCGTATTTATTTCACTTCACTATCTTCGTTTGAACCTCCCCTTTTGTTATGTGGTTCAAAAAAGAGAAAAGTTCATCTCTCATTCCCGCCGGTACTTTTACCAGCGCAATGAATGAGCCATCTTTTTGCCACTCCTCCTCCATCACCTCGAAATTCCTTTTTAACTCATATACTCGCCCTGCATACGTCGCCGGGATTTTTATCGCTATCGCTATCTCCTCTATCTTTATCGGAATTATCGCCCGTATAGCTTTCACCGTCTCACTTACCAACTCGTCTACACTCTTAAACGGGTCAACGTGCACCTTTGCCTCTTTCATCGCAATCTCTATTCTTGTGTGTGGATGAGGAGTATTTGTCTGGGGGTTTATAGAGATGCGAGCAATCCGATCTATCACCATTTTCTTCTTCTCCTCGACTTTTTTCTTCCTTTGCTCTGCGGTAAGCTGCACCTCTCCTTCTTTTATTATCCTCCTCGCTATTTCTCCTATGTCCGTGGTAGAAAAAACATCCGTCAAATCCTCTTCCGTTGCTTTCTCGCCTTTCGAGGCATCTGTAAATATCTCATCCACTGCTAAGACATCTCCTATTTCCTCTTTAGCACCACTTCTGATTAGATACGCCTCTTCAGGGTCTACGAGGGCTTCAAAATTCTTCTTACCGTGCTTATACCTTGCTACCACCGCTTTGTCCAGACTTACCATTTCCTCACCCTTACCCTTCTCGCTCGCTCTCGCTCTTGGCCTTCTCCCTCACTTTCTTTATATATGGCGCCAGCTCTTCTGCCTTTAAAACCCTGAACTCCTGCTTCTCTAACTCTGCGAGACCCACATCCACCGTTGTTACGTCTATTTTCCCTTCTGTTACTTTGTACAACGCTTCCAAACCGAGCAAGATGGCATCCTCAAGTATGATGTCCCCATTATACTGCTGCTCAAGCATCTCTGTTACGATAGTCCGTCCAGAACCTATCGCAGTTGCTTTATATTCAAGCAATGCACCGCTGGGGTCAGTCTCAAAGAGACAATTATTACCATTATACACGCCTCCTATCAACAACGCAGTGCCAAAGGGTCTGAGTCCACCAATTTGTGTATATGCTTGCTTAAAATCACATATCTTTTTCGCTAATGTTTCCACATCTATCGGTTCATCATATACGACTTTGTTTATTTGCGCCTCTACCCTGCCTCTATCTACCAGTATCCTCGCATCTGCGACCAATCCCGAAGTTGCTGCACCTATATGATCGTCTATTCGAAATATCTTCTCCACAGAGCCACCTTCCAATAACTTGGAAGTCAACCTCTTGTCCACCAAAAGCGCAACACCATTCTGTGCCTTTATTCCCACGGCGGTGGTTCCTCTTTTCACCGCTTCTCTTGCATATTCCACCTGAAACAATCTTCCATCAGGGCTGAACACCGTTATCGCCCTATCATAACCCATTTGTGGCATCATTTGCGTCCACGTCACCTCTCTTGTTCATTTTTCTTTCTTTTCCTACCTATGGACTCGACGGGATTTGAACCCGTGGCTTCCTCCTCGCGAAGGGGGCACTCTTCCACTGAGCTACGAGCCCCGTCTTTTTATTTTCAAGATGTTTACTAAATACTAAATAATATGAGAATAATAAATAGATTAATAGGTTTCGCAGTTTTAAAGAATTTGAGTCAAATGAAAAAAAAATTACATTGACAAAATGACACCTACACCTCTCGTCATTGGGGCATCTTTGGTAGGGATAGGTTTTTTGGTTGGACTGAGCGGAGCATTGATACCGGGACCGCTTTTTGCTTTTGTAATTTCAGATACATTGAAGAAAGGAGCGTTATCCGGACCACTTACTATGATTGGTCACGTTTCCGTTGAGTTCCCGGTAATAGTGGCACTTGTTTTAGGACTCGGATTGACAGGCTATTTCCTTCAATTCAAATCCTTGATATACATAATAGGTGGTGTTGCCCTCATTTTAATGTCTTTGTTTATTATCAGGGAGGCAAAGGCGGCGAAGTCACGGTCAAGAGGGGAAGTAATAGATAATGAAGTGAGAATGAGAGGAGCGAAGTATAAGTATAACAGCTCAATTTTTGGCGGTTTCCTACTCACTGCTTTTAATCCTTCTTTCATACCATGGTGGATGGCAATAGGATACCCGGTATTGTTGGGCGGATTTGAGTGGCTTGCCCTGAACGGAATACTTTTAGTTGCCATAGGGCATTTCCTTTCTGATTTCGCCTGGTATTCTTTCGTCTCTTTTTCTTTCTCCCGTGGTAAGAATTTCTTTGTTGGGAAGCGATATGAATTGACGATGCTCGTAATTGCTATCTTTTTGATCGTTTTGGGTGTTTTGTTCTTTGCTAAAGGTGCAACCGGATACTTTTGAGAAAGTATTTTGGATGGCTCCCCACACGCACGCCGGAACCTTTTTATACGATGCGATGCTTTTCCAAAAACCTGCCCATCCTCTCCAAAGCCTCTTTTAGTTCATACTGTGACACTGCATAAGAACACCTTATAAATCCTTCTCCACAAGCGCCGAATATGCTTCCGGGTATTACCACAACCTTCTCCTCAAAAAGCAGTCGCTTTGCAAACTCCTCCGAAGTGAGACCTGTATTTTCAATAGAAGGGAAAGTATAAAACGCACCTTTTGGCTCAAAACAGCTCAGCCCTATTTCCGTCAGCCCTTCCACCATCAACCTCCTCCTCTTGTTGTATTCGCTTACCATCCTCTCCACCTCGTCATCGCATCTCAGAGCTTCCACCGCCGCCATCTGTGCAGTGATCGGTGCACAAAGCATTATATACTGGTGAATCTTCATCATCGCTTCTATTATATCTTTATTCCCGGCAGCATACCCTATTCGCCATCCTGTCATCGCATACGCCTTCGAGAACCCATTCAGCAGTATTGTCCTCTCCCTCATCCCGTTAAGTGAGGAAAAGCAGGTATGTTTACCTTCGTAAGTCAGCTTGCCGTAAATCTCATCCGATATAACAATCAAATCATGCTCATTCACTACCTCTGCTATCTCTTCCAGGTCCTTTTTACGCATTGTTGCCCCGGTGGGATTGTTAGGATAGCTCAAAATAACCGCTTTTGTCTGTTCCGTTATTTTTTCCTCTATTTTTTCCGCCCTCAACCTGAATTCGTCCCCAACCTCGGTATCTACGCATACCGGAGCTCCGCCAGCAAATACCGTGCAGGGCTTGTAACTCACATAAGAAGGCTCGTGAAGAATTATTTCATCGTTGGAGTTAATAATAGCACGAAGCGCCAGGTCAAAAGCTTCGCTCACACCGGTCGTTATGAGTATCTCACCTTCGGGCTCGTAATACACACCGCTTTCTTTATAAATCTTATCGGAAATCGGCTCTCTTAATTCGGGAAGCCCCCAGTTGCTTGTATAGGATGTATAACCTTTTTCCAGTGAGAATATGCATGCTTCCCTTATACTCCAGGGCGTTACGAAATCAGGCTCTCCGACACCCAGAGAAATCGCTCCTTCCATCCGCTGTGCAATGTCGAAGAACTCCCTTATGCCTGAGCCTCGTATTTGTCTCACCCTATCTGCTATTGATGACGTTCTCATGGTTATATTGTAATTTATTGAGCACCCTCATTATCATAGTCATAGCGTTACTGCTAATCTTTCCCCCTTCTCCTCCTCTTCGTATATTTCCCCATTCTCTTTATAAGTCTTTAGTAAAAAATGCGTCACCGTGTTACGAACCTGTTCCAGGGGTGCTATCTTCTCTGCAACGAAATACGCAACCTCGTGCATCGTCTTTCCCGATACTAACACCGAAAGGTCATACTCGCCAGAAACCAACCGCACAGACTTCACTTCTGGAAATCGCGAAATCCGTTCTGCAACGGAGTCATAGCCAGTGTTCCTTTCAGGACTGACCTTTACGTCTATTAACGCTTGCACGGTCTCTATTCCTGCTTTTTCATAGTTTATCACCGCTTTATATTTTCTTATGACCCCCGCACGTTCCAATTTCGAGATGATTTCCTTCACCTCATTCACCTCTATCCCCAGCATCCTCGCTATCTCCTTATCACTTATCCTCGCATTTTCTTCCAATATCTTCAGTATTTCCTCCTCTTTACCCTCTTCTTTCATTTCATATCAACCCCAATTCTTTCAGCATTTGTTTTTCTTTTCCGAAAACGCTTCTCTTTTGAACCTTTTGTTTCTTTGGTAAAGCTTTCTTTTTAAAGAAAGGTTTGTTTACAGAAACCTGAACACTTCTGGCAATTCTCCTACGATGGAGCTGAACTTTGCGGGCCATTTATCCGTGTCTAAACCTTTTTGTGCTAAAAAAACCGCAGCCCACCGCTCCAATCCCACACCTGAGCAGCCCGACCACAAATCATCACCGCTTTGCAGCTTCACGTTGAACCCCTTTGGATATTTATCACCATTCACACTTACATTTTGGAACTCCAGCCATTTCCCGCTGTAAGGCAGGACTGCTTCGTAATCCATGGTTCCTACTTCCTTTAACTCTGCCAAGCCCGTTTTGCCCTCTTGCGCCATGAACCAAGGTGTCACCCATGCCTCTCGCCACTCAATGTCCATCACATCATCGAATATGCGGCGATACTTTTCCTGTAAGAGTTTAGAATGCTCTATCACCTGCTCCTTCTTACCTATCCATACTATTTCCACACGATGGAACTCGTCAAGCCGCTCTATACCATGAAGTCCACCGCTTTCATACCTGTACGAGGTTCCAGACCTGTCAAAAACATTTATCGGTAGAATTTCATCAGGTATCGTCTCACCCTGCGGAAAAACCCAAAATGGCGGGCATTGTGCATAACACATCCCTCCCACATTCTCTATCTTCCCCATTATCATGTCCAGAGGAACCTCATTCGTGACTTTGTAATAATCCATCACGTCCTCCCAATATTCAGGGTCGCGTGTCTTTGGCGTGCATACATAGTACGCCTCAGGGTAAATCCCTTTTGCGTGACCCGACCTCTTCCACACGTCCCAAGTCACGAACTTGGGAAAAATCATCTCCTCGTACCCTAAAGGCTTGCACACCTCGTCAAGCAGTATCTTCTCAAGAGTTCTGAAAATCTTCGTTGCCTGCGGTCCGTATACATACTGCCCTCTTCCCGCTGCATGCTTTATCCAACCCCGTTTTATCATCTCTTCCGTGGGGTCTTTATCGAAATAGAAAGACTTCTTATTGCTCTCGAACAGCAATTCCCAGTGCTCCTTTTTACCTTTCCACCTTTCAGCTTCCTCTTTCTCCTCCAACAATCTTATTATCCTATCGGGAATCCTTTTCTCTAACGAAAACTCATCTACATCGAGAAAAAGCTTTAACCACCCCTCTTCTTGCTTTATTTCCTTCACAAACGGCAATTTCTTTATCTTCAATTCCTCTCCCCAGTCCATTGCTATTTCATAATCCTCTATTTCCATACCCCTTATCCCTATCCGGTGCTTCCCTAAAAATTTACCTAATTCGTTTTTCAACCTGAGAAGTGCATCATGCGCCCTTACAAACCTGTCAGAAACTATTTTCAACTCAATTTTTTCCCCTGCAACGTTCCACCAGACGATTTCAGCACCGCAACCAGGAGGTGCACCTTTTTTTAATAAGTCCTCGTTACAATCGCGCACAAATTCTGTTATTTCCGATGAACTTACAGTCTCACTCAGACTCCCGCTGCACTTAAGGTTAGCTTTTAGCCGAAATTCCATATTCATGGGCTTACCCTCTCTTCTTATTTCTCCTTCCCTCTGTTTCTTTACTCACCACGCTCTCGACCATATCTTGTGCCACCTTTGCATTCATCAAATAATCATCCACGCTTGCTATTAGCGACCCTATTTTATCAGCTTCAAAATATGTTACTGCACTTTTTTCTTTTATAACCGTTTTCATAGTATTCATATTATCCCGCATCAAAGAATTTGCTACCAAATCCGCATTTGCTCCGCTTATCTTGATTTTCGCTTTTATTTTCATCTGAAGTGAAGGCTAAACTTAAATTGTATTCTCGCTTATAAAAATTTAGGTAAAATGTTCGACTACGTTGTGGTTGTGGTTAGTGACGATTTAGAAGCGAGGAAGTTGGAGCATTCTTCGCTAAGAGTACTTCTTAACTCAATCTTCGTGCCTGTTTCCGAGAGTGGCTGGAATGGTGCCGCGGGCAACGGACTTGGCACGTTATTCGCAATAGAAAATGCGAGTAATGCGCTCAGGAAAGACCTTATAGAAGAAGTGAAGCAGCGAGGAAAAAGTGTTCTTATCGTGCATACCGCAGGTGAAGGCACCAGAAACATCCTCACAAGGACTGGTAAGAACAAAGCGTTCATTGAGGTTCCAAAATTCACGATATTGGAGGGAGTGATAAAGCAGTTTCAGGAATTTGCGATTCCTTCCCGTATCATGGTTACGTGGGGCGACCAGTTCTTGTTATTCGGAGACAGTGCAGAAGAGATAAGGAAATGCGCACAGAACACGCATGTCATGCTCTTCGGCTTAAAGACAAAGCTCACAAAGGAGGTTGCAAGTAAATATGGCATTCAGATAGTCAGGTGCGCTGAGGGGGAAGGTTGCGAACTTCTCGATTTCGATGACACACGTAACTACGAAGTGGCGAAGATGAAGTTGCAAAAGCAAGGCGGTGGCGGAGTGATGGTGAACATGGGGATGTTTGCGATGAGCGGTGCTTTGGCTGAACGTATGCTCGATGCGTTTAGCGATATGCTTGATACGAGAAAGGGAAAGTTCAACTCAGATGAATTATGGCAATTATGGATTTCGCATGAGCCCGGGACCGATTACTGGCTCCGTGAACGCGCGGATAGGATAAAGAATGAGCTATCTCGTGCAGAGCCACTTGCGCTGATAAAAAGCTTTCCTTTAAGCGATAGGGCTGCCTGGCTGGATTTCGGGACGAATGAGAGTTATTACGAGAATGTGATGAAGATTCTGGATGAGGACGATGTTGGAAAGAGATTGCGAGAGTTTTTAGGCGTTGACGTTTCCTCGATTAAGAACGGCTGTGAAGTATTCGATTCTGTGTATGAGAATGCGGAGTTTGAGAAAGGGCTGGTAAAGAACAGCGTAATATTAAATTCGACGGCGAAACACGCACAGCTCGAGCAGGCATACGTGCTAAACTCCAGGTTGAACAGGATACGGGGAAAGAACTGCGTTGTTTACAATGTGGTTGACCATGCATCAATCGAAGTCGAGGATTGCTTCCTCGTGGACGTGTTCCATCCGGACAAAGGACGGATAAGGCTTAAGATGCGGATTGGTGCGGAGAAGGGGGCGAAGGAAAAATGGTGGGACTCTTGTCTTCCGGGGAACGATTTTTCGCTGAGCGAAATTACGGAGATGCTGAAAGGCGTTTCTGAAGAGGAAATGGTGGATACAAAGAAAAGGTTTGAGGGTCTCGTTGAGACGCTTGTTGAACGACCTTTGAAGATTAAGCCATTCGTTGAGAACAAGCCCTGGGGCTACGAGCTCTGGTGCGCTTCACCGAGAAATTATTGTGAAATAGAAAAGAAACAAGAATTTACACTGGATGAACTGACTTCTTTGTTTCCGGAAAAGATTTTAGGAAATCCTTTGGAAAACAAATTCCCACTGATTGTGAAGATAATAAAGGCGGATGAGAATCTCTCAGTGCAGGTGCATCCGGACGATGCGTATGCGAGTTCGATTGGCGATGTTTTCGGTAAAGAGGAGGCGTGGCACGTCCTTGAGTCGTCAAAGGGTGCGAAAATTTATCTCGGATTCAATGATTTTATGAATGCGGAGAGCGTTAAAGAAGCGGTAAAAAGCGAAGAGTTTCTTTCGTGCTTGAATGCGTTTGATGCACACGTTGGTGACACTTATCACATTCCTGCTGGTGTCATTCACGCATTAGGCGCAGAGACAAAGATATATGAGGTCAGCACTGCATCTGAAAGAACCTTCAGGATATATGACTATGGTCGAGGAAGGGAACTCCATCTGAAGGATGCTATGAAGGTATTGAGGTTTGATGAAGAAGGATGTGGTAGTAATTTAAAGAAGGAGCATTTGCTTTTGCGTAAAGAGAGCGGATTCGAGGAATATATGCTTCTACGGGGTGAGCAATTCGAGTTGCGGCTTTTTAAGCTTCATGGCGAAGAAGTAAAAGTTTTTACGGAAGGCAAGCCGCAAGTGCTTACGTGTGTGCGTGGGCATGTTATGCTGAAATCACAATCGAACGTGAACATTGTAGATTTAACTCCAACGGATACTGTGTTGGTGCCTGCGTGTATTGAAACTTTCGAGATGGTGGGTGAAGGGGGGGTCCTATGTGCTAATTTTATTAAAGCCTGATGTTATTGTTTGAATGATGAACGTAGATAAAGGTAACTTTAGAGAAAAGCTCTCGGAGTATCTGAACCAATATCTTTACGATATTCAAGATTCTGATGGTAATTGGACGGTAAAGGGCTTTATTGATATATTTAAGAATGTCTATACGATTTCTCTTGATACAAAGGTGATTTCAAAGGTTTTGGAGATTATGCTATTTCCTAAAATCCAGCAGTTTGCGATAGAAAACGATTTTGAGATTATTTTAAGTAAAGAGCAGAATTTTTACCCTGACATCAGTTTCATTAACAAAAATAACGGTGAGAAGATAGCACTTGATATAAAGAGCACATACCAGAAGTCGAAAACTGCGGCGTCAGGGTTTACGCTCGGTGCGTTTACTGGTTATTTCCGCGATAGAACCAGCAAAAAGAATATTACGTTTCCATACGGTGAATACAAAAAGCATTACGTGCTTGGGATTATATACACGAAGCAGGATGAGCGTATAGATGAATATAAAATCTACTCTATTGCAGAGCTCAAAAGAATCCTCTCTGTGATAAAGGATATTGAATTTATTCTGCAGGAGAAGTATAAAATCGCAAGCGATAAACCTGGAAGTGGCAATACCAAAAACATAGGTTCTACAACAAAGATAGAACAAATGAGGGATGGCACGGGCATCTTTTCAAAATACGGAATAGATGTCTTTGATGATTACTGGATGTACTATCAGACGAAGGATATGGCGCAACTGCTTGAATTGCCAAAGCCACCCTATCGTAATATAAAGGAGTATTTCGAGTATAAAAAGGCGTAAACGGTGATAAGAATGATTGAAAAAGCATCGCAATTAACACTTATGGGGGACTTAATTAAGCCTCATAATCTTCCAACAACCCGCTATCAAGGGAGCAAATCGAAGATAGTCGGGTGGATTTGGGAGAATATAAAAGAAATCAATTTTGAAAACGCCTTAGATGCCTTTGGCGGAACTGGAATCGTAGGATATTTATTGAAAACGAAGGGTAAACAGGTTTTTTATAACGACATATTAAAATCCAATTATTACAGCGGCACTGCTTTAATAGAGAATGATGCAGTGAAGTTATCGAAGGACGATATAGATTTTTTACTGCAACCTCATCCTGACATCAATTATCCCACGTTCATCCA
>JAUVZJ010000006.1 GCA_030602585.1 Candidatus Methanophagales archaeon
CCCGGTCTCATTCCGAACCCGGTAGATAAGCCTGCCAGCGTTCCTTATTGTACTGAGTTGCGCGAGCACTTGGGAACTAAGGATCGCTGCTATGCCTCAACCCTTTTCTTTTGAAAAAGAAAAGCGTTGACGGAAAAGAAATCCATGAAACAAGTAGACAACGATGATGCAAAGAAATGGAAAATCTTAGCTGCAATCTTCTTAGCAACCACCATAATATCTGCATCTCTCGCTGGATATTGCGTACATAGGGTTATGGAGGAAAGTGGCTTTCCTAGTGGCTTTCCTCCGGTACGTTATACCTTTGATGTTGCCGTTTCACAGGAAGGATGTGCTTTTGTCGTAGACGGAACTACCGGAATGAAAGTATTCAAGCTAAATTCAGATGGAACCCGAATGGAACCAATCTCTTTTCTGTTCCCACCCAGGGGGCATTATTTTAGAAATATTAAAATTCAGGACAACTATGCCTTCATAGCTGATATAGCTGATAACCCTAAGTCGGAAAACGCCGTAGGTGGAGGAGGAGTAATCGCAGTTGATATATCAGATCCTTACAAACCAAAAATTGTAGATATGGCTGAAAAAGGTATGGGTCTGGGCTTATTTATAAAAGATAATTATGCCTATGTAGCTGTTGGTCAAGAAGGACTTGTCATCTATGATATTAAAGACCCAACTTCTATGAGACTTATAGGTACATGTCGTACACCTGGCACTGCCTGGGATGTGTGGGTTTCCGGGGACTACGCCTTTATTGCTGATCTTGAAAAAGGACTAGCAATCGTTGATGTTTCTAATCCAACATTACCTAAACAGATAGCGCAGGCATCATGGGAAGGAACAATACACATATTTAGCATGGATTTAGAGTCAGAAAAGTACTTGAATAATGGTACCATATCAAAAGAATTATTAAACATATTTGCAAATGATGGTCTTTCACTTATGGAAGATGATACTGTTATGAAAGAGAATGAAGACAGATGGGTAATAATAGAGAATGATGAGAAAAGTTACATCATCCAAAAAGAGGAAGAAAAACTAAACGTCTACATGGTACAGTCCTGTGCGGAGATAGTTAGAGGAGAAGAGAACTTTGTGTATGTGGCTGCTGGGCCACAGGGCTTGATAGTAATAGATGTGTCTAACCCCTTTGAGCCAAAGGTGGTATCACAGTTCAAATCTACAAATGATGCATGTGCTGAGGGACTGGCTGTACGGGATAATCTTTTGTATATAGCAAATGGAAACCTCGTAGATCCTACGGACAATGGTCTTCTCATAATAGATGTGTCAGACCCTTCAAGCCCAAAAATAGTTGGAAAAGCCTCCTTCTCTGGATGGGTTGAAGGAGTAGCACTGCTCGAAGATAGGGCATTTGTTGCAAACACAGGGAAGGGTACCGCACTAATTGATATATCTAACATTAAGAAACCGTTGTTATTATCAAGAGCACCATAAATTAAGAAAATTAGAGATGGTTGAACACATAACTTTTCTCCGTTTAGGGTGGCGGGTAGGGCGCTGCAGGTTTATCCTTTTTGTTGCCTTCACAAGGAAGCAGATTAGAGGCGTTTATCCTATTGTCCCGATTTTTTAATTTTGAGGGGTTTGTAGAGTTCCCAATCTGTTTCCAAAATGAAAATGTTTTATATTTGACATAAGCAATTTAAAAGCACGATGAACTCAAAAGACCCGCTAACAATTTTAACCACCGTGTTCAATCATAGCTCTTTTCGGTTCAATCAAAAAGAAATAATAGACAATGTTTTAACCCCGAAGAACACGCTTGCCATTCTACCCACGGGTGCCGGGAAGTCTATCTGTTTCCAAATACCTGCATTGATATTTGATGGATTGACAGTTGTGGTGAGTCCGTTAATCGCATTGATGAAAGACCAGGTGGACAATCTGAAGAAGAATGGGGTTCTTGAAGCGGCGTATATTAATTCCATGCTGGATTCCAGTTCAAAAGAACGGATATACGAGCAATTAAAGGAATCGAAATTGAAGATGTTGTATGTCGCTCCCGAAACATTCGTAGATAACAAATTGATGAGTATATTAAAGTCGTGTAATATCAGCCTGATAGCGATTGACGAGGTGCATTGCATTTCTGTCTGGGGTCATAACTTCAGACCCGACTATTTACGACTGCAAGGTGTAATAAAGGCACTAAACAACCCCCCTCCGCCTGTGCTTGGATTGACTGCTACCGCCACTAAAACCGTTGAAGAGGATATACAAAAACAATTGGGTATCAACTGTGACGTGTTCAAAGACAGTTTTGACCGTAAGAACCTGTTATTTTCCGTGCTCACCTTGAAAAGCGCCATTAGAAAAGAAGAGTTACTCAAAACGCTGTTAACACAACTCAAAGGCTCTGCTATCGTTTACGTCAATTTCACAAGAACCGCAGAAGAACTGGCTAAATATCTGGCTGGGGAGGGGTTGAGCGTATCGCATTATCACGGTCAAATAGCGGATAAAGAAGAAAGGAAGAGGATACAAAATGATTTTATAAGCGGTAAAACGAGAATCGTGGTTGCCACCAATGCATTTGGGATGGGCATTGACAAAGAGGATATAAGGGCGATAATCCATTACAATCTGCCGAAATCTATTGAGAGCTATTATCAGGAGGTTGGGCGTGCGGGAAGGGATGGAAAGATAGCGAATTGCATCTTGCTTTATTCTAAAGGGGATGAGAGAAAACTAAAAGGATTGATAAAACGAAATACGCCATCAGCAAAGCAAATTAAAGCAGTGCTTGACCTGTTGACAGAAGGGGTAGGTAAATTGAGTTATGTGAACGTGAAGAGGGTAGCAAACGATTTGGAGCTGAATGAAGTTCCCATCAGATTGATTTTGCATCATCTTGAGAGGCTGGTAGCGATAAAAACGTATTTCAGGATTTACAGACGTGCGGTGGTGAGAATGCAGAATGCAGACGTTAAGCCACTAAAATTTTATCAGCAAGAGGCGGAAGAGATAATCAGGAATGCGTATTTCAAGAGGTATTTGAATAGTTGGTTGGATTTGGAAGTGTTGAGCAGTTCGGTTAAAATATCCATTCTGGGGATAAACAATGTGTTGCGGGAGTTGAAAATTGCAGGGATAATAGAACTTGAAGAACGTGATTTTTGCACGCCTATCAAAGTCAATCCAGGTATAAAAGACGTTGATATGAATGAGCTTCTTGAGATTTTCCGGCGCCTGGAAGAGAGCAATCTAAGAAAGGTCGAGAACGTGGTGGAATATGTGGAGAGTGAGGAGTGCAAGAGGAAGTTCATTTTGAATTATTTCGGTGAAGAGTATGGTGGGGAGTGCAATGCGTGCAGTGTTTGCAATCCGTTTTTGCGTCACATAGGAGAGGATGTTGAAGCGGAAGGAATACCAGTCACCGATGAGGGAGGGAAAGAAATAGATTCGCGGTTGCCGGTGAAAAGAGAGGAGGTAATTGGCGAATTCGTAAATTTGAGCGTGTTTGAAGCGTTGAAGAAGTGGCGAAAAAATATTGCGGCTGAGAGGAATATCCCGGCTTATTGCGTTTTTCACAATAGCACGTTAATCGGCATAGCAAATCAATTGCCGAAGACAAAGGAGGAGTTAGAGGGGATTAAAGGAATTGGAGAAAAGAAGATTGAATCTTATGGTGATGAGATATTAAAGATAGTGAACGGAAATTAAAGACAAAGATAAAATATACCTACCAAATTAGATACAGGATAGAACAATGGAGAACATTGCCAATGTCATGGATAGGCATTCCCTGATGGAATTCCTGAACCGCTTGAATTATCAAACCGAAGAGGTCATCCTTGACAAAGAAATAGACTTAGACCTGCCAGAACGAGCTAAGGACATTATTAAATCCATTGCTCTCATAAGCGATTACAAAACTGACGGTACGCAATTCAGGATTTATATTATTGAAGCGGAACGCTTACGCCGAACTGACATAAGAACTGTTCTGGAACCTTTCTACACCGGACACCCGCAGGTAAATACCCTTTTTGTTTTTACCCCCGAGAAGTATAATCCACTTGTTCTCGTAAGTCCTCAACGAGTTCTTTCCCCGGAAGATAGGACAAAGACAAAACTGAAACTCCGTATTCTCCGGATAGATCGGGATAATGTTTATCATACTGACTTGGAGGTTTTAGAAGCCTTGAAACTCACTCCGGGCGAAGCGGACCCTTCAGAAATCTGGGCAAAACATCGTGACGCCTTCAGCATCGAGAAGGTAACAGAGGAATTCTTCAAAACCTATAAAGACAAATTTGACCATCTTAAAGAAGCTTTAGAGTTGAATAAGAGAAAAATCATATTTTTTAAAGACGAGAAATATCTTGAAACTTTCGCACAACGCATTCTCGGAAGGCTGATTTTTCTTTACTTCCTGCAAAAGAAAGTCTGGCTAAACAAGGATAAGAAGTTCGTAGGCAATTTGCTGGATAGAGCCGAAGAGGAACATAAGAATTTTTACAAGGAGTTTTTAGAACCGCTATTTTTTGAGGTGTTGAACGAGCAAAGACATAACAGCGAGTCGCCTTTTGGAACAATTCCGTATTTAAATGGCGGGCTTTTTGAAAAGGATTATAATTTCGAGGTAAAGTTGCCAAACGGGATATTTAGGGAGATAATAGATTTCTTTAACCGCTATAACTTTACGGTTCAGGAGAACACGCCGTTAGAGGTGGAAGTGAGCCTTGACCCTGAACTGCTTGGTAAAATGTTTGAAAATATGCTTGCTGAGAAGGAGAGAGGCGAGAAGGGAACTTTCTACACTCCTCGCCCTATCGTGCATTATATGTGCAGGGAGAGCTTGAAAGAATATCTTGCCGCTTTTACAGATATTGCGAGGTATAAAATCCTGACGCTCGTGGAAGATAGTAGCACAGGGGATTTATCTGGTGATGAAGCCGAGAAACTTTGCAAAGCGCTGGATGAAGTTCGGATTCTCGACCCGGCAGTGGGTTCAGGTGCTTTCCTCGTGGGAATGATGCACGAGATTATCAATCTAAAAACAGTCCTGACGGATAAATTAAAGATAGCGGTAACGAATGCAGAGCTTAAAAGAGAGATTATTAAATCCAATCTTTATGGTGTGGATATAGAACCGGAGGCGATTGAGATTGCCAGACTGCGACTCTGGCTTTCGTTGGTAGTAGATGAAGAACTTGACGACGTGGAGCCATTACCAAACCTTGATTATAAGTTGCTCGTGGGAAACAGCCTCGTAGAGAGTTGGCGAGGAAAGAAATTACTGGGAAAGGAGGTGTATCAGAAAACCTTCGGAGAAGATGAAACACTGAAATTGATTGAGGAACTCAGGAATCTGAAAGAGAAACTTCTGAATGAAACGAACACGGATGAGAAGAAGAAACATCGTGAGCGTTCAGAGGAAATAGAATGGCAGTTAATTGAGAAGGGACTAAGCGAAGAGGCAGAATGGAAAACAAGGCGGGCACTTGAAATAAGTGGAAAATACAAACAATACGAGCATCCAGAGCGTAAAATGTCGGCAAAAGAGAAAAAGGAATTGAAGAAATTGAGAGAAGAAGCGGAGAATGCGGGAAGATTTTTGGAAGATATAAAGAAATCAGGCGAAAAAGCATTTTTCCTGCCTCAGATACATTTTGCCGAGGTGTTCACCGAAAGAGGAGGTTTTGATATTGCCATTGCCAATCCGCCGTACGTAAGAACGCAGAAACTCTCTAAATTACCATATCGAGACGATTTAGAACTTCATTTTGGCTTTATTGATGACTTCTACGTGCATTTCACTTTCCGCGCTTTTGAGCTCGTAAGACCGAAGGGGATCGTAACGTTCATCACGTCGGATACCTATCTCACGCTTGCATGGAAAGAGAGGATGAGAGAATTTTTGCAAGATAATCGGATTAGAAGGCTTATACTCACGCCAAAAGCTTTTCGGGCAACGGTTAATACTGCTATTTACATCACTCAGAAAGAACATCTTGCGGATTATAACTTCACGTTCCTGGATGCAAGAGAGGTTAGTGGCAATGAAGAAGGGAACTGGGAAGACAAACTCATCGTGTTTGAGGGATTGAAGGAGGTAAAGCAATACGATACGCAGAATCCTGTAAGGATCGGCGATAAGGAATTGGAAGTATCTTACAGTCGACAGGCAGATGTCGGGCAGTTCCGAGTGCCTGTGGAACTATACAAGAAAGCGATTAAGCGGGTATTTTTCTCGCCAACAGCGAAGAACTTGAAGTTGTACGAGAAGTTCATGCCGATAATGAAAGAACTTCATGAGAAGTGGTGGGATAAGATAAAATCAAGCAAGGATATACAGAAGAACAAAAAGGAAATAGAGAAATATTTGAAGATGTTAAAGCCCGGCGACGTTACTCTTTTGGGATTGATTACAAATGGTGGGGTAGGCTTACAAACATCAGACAATGGAAGGTTTTTAGCAGTGCTCGAAGGCACGAAAGAGGCGAAAAGGATTGAGGAAAGGCTTGAAGAGTTTGAAAGGAAGTGGGAGAGGAAAGAGCCGAAAATATATGAGAAATGTCAGGAATTGTTGGCAACCCATTCCAGAAACGATGCGCTGGATAAACTGAGAAAGGAATTTGAAGAGAAGATGTTAGGGTTTCCAAGAGGGTTCATCTACAAGGTGATCAAGAAAGAGGACGTTTTTGATGCGGCTTCTTATCTTGAGGGTCTTGCGCCTGAGATAAGGGATGTTATGCGAAGGGTGATAATTTTTGGTGGTATTCCAGAAAAAGAAAGCGATGTGAAAAGTCTGCGGAAGCTACCGAAGTTGCCTGATGATTTGAAAACGTTGGATACGGACTTGAAAAAGAAGGTGGAGGAAGAGTATGGGAAGCTGAAAGAAAAAGGTAGATGGATAGCTTTTACCAGAGGTGGAGAAGCTGAAAATATATACTTGACCCTTACGGATCGATTCATAGATTGGTCACGAGATAGTGTGAAGTGGCTATTCAATAATTCAGGAAAAAAGGGTTCCGGAATGCCGGTCATAAGAAATCCACACTATTATTTTACTGAAGGCGTAACTTACATAGACGTTGGTGGAGCCGAGATAAAAGCGAGAATTTTGCCTTCTTCAATCTACGACCACACAGCACATTCTTTTTTCCCTGACGAGAAGGACATCTCACCAAAGTATCTCTTAGGAATACTGAATACTACTTTTGCTTCTTATTTTGCAAATGAATATTTGAATCATACAATGCACTTTGAACTTAACGATATCCGATTGTTTCCCGTTGCCATTCCAACCGAGAGCCAGCGAAAAGAGATAGAAAGCCTCGTTGACAAAGCGATTGAGATACAAAAGAAGCGGTATGCCTCTGATAAAGAGGAAGAGAAATCGGAGTTCTGGAAAGAACTTCAGAGGGTGCAGGAACGAATAAATGGGGAGGTGGAGGGGATATATGCGGGAAGTTGAGAAGTGTGAGATAAGAAAAATTTGCTGAAAAAAAAATTCGATAAAGGTTGAGTATAGCTTTAGTTGCGAAATATTTATATTGATCTTATATATATTCCATTCACATGGGCAACATGGATATAGGTAGAGCTAAAAGCACAAGTCACTACACGATGACGATATCTAGGACTACGGTAGACAAGCTCGGCATCAAGTTGTACGATAAGGCATCTGCAGTAGTTGGAGAACTTATCGCGAACTCTTACGACGCCGACGCAGAGAACGTAACGATTAAGATGCCTCTTAATAGATGGTTAGCCACTAAATCAGGTGGTGATGTAGTTGATCAGGGGTTTGAAATCTTAGTAGAGGACGACTGACATGGAATGACCCCCGATGAGATCAATGAGTTTTATCTTAGGGTTGGAGCTAACGCTAGAGAAGACGACAGGAGAGGGCCTTATTCACGTGATAAAGAACGGGCAAGAATGGGCCGTAAGGGTATTGGAAAACTGGCACCATTCGGTATCTGTAAAACTATCGAGGTCCAAACCGCAGGCGAAGAAAATGATGGAGATAACTTCAGGGTTGCACACTTCGTCATGAACTTCGACGACATTAACCAAGAGACGGATGAACCTTATCACCCAGAAATCGTTTCCGACGACGGCACCTTATCTCAAAAGAGAGGAACGATAATAAAACTTCGGAATTTTTATCACAGACGCACCCCTGATGAAGAGACTTTTCACCGTCAGATTGCTAGGTCTTTCGGTACTAAACTGCCGGATTTTAAAATAAAAATTGAAAACACAGAAAACGGGAACGTATCTGAGATAGGCGAATTAGATGTCGAGATCGAAGAGGAGACAAAAATAAATGTTGATGATAGGCCCCCCGTGACAATGGAGGACGGAACAACTTTGCCGGTGAAAGGTTGGGTGGCTTACACGAAGCATCCTTACAAAAACGAAGAAGTTGCAGGTGTCAGAATTTACACTAGAGGGAAGATAGGAGCAAGTACTAGGGACTTCGGTCTGAAGGCAGGATTCACAGGTGAGCATACTCTTCGGTCTTATCTTGCTGGCGTTATACATGCAGAGTGGCTGGACAAAGACGATGGCGAAGATCTCGTACACACTGGTCGACAGGATATCCTTTGGGCTTCCGAGGAAGGAACTGCGTTTATGAAATGGGGGCAGCAACTACTAAAAGAGCTGGCAACAAAATCTAGAACCCCTCTGAGAGAAAAAGCGTGGCGTGTGTTCTTAGAGCGGTCTAATTTGGAAGAAGAAGCAAAAGAACGATTTCACGACAAAGAGGTTGTGAAGCAAGCTATGGTTGTTGGAAAAGTCATAGGCCAAGTTACCTCTTTAGATGACCTAACAGATGAAAGTTATACACAAAAAATCAAAGAGTTAGTCCTGACAATAACGCCTCACAAGATGCTGGTGGACAAATTAAAAGAAGTCGAAGAAAAGGGAGTGGGGACTCCTTTAGGTGTTATCTCTGCTATCTTCAACGACGCCAAGGTTGCAGAAGCGTCCTCACTTGGTCAAGTCGCCATGGTACGAATTGACATCGTAGACAAACTGGAGCAGCATCTTCAATCAGGAGCATCGGTAGATGAAAGTGCACTCCAAAAATTGATAGAGAGTGCATCTTGGCTGGTGGATCCCAGGTGGACTGTCTTACAAGCTAATAAGTCGTTCGAAACCCTCCGCTCTGCGTTTGAGACTTGGTACCGAGATCAACATGGAACAGAAATAACGACGACAACGTTAAGCGGTTTGCAGAGACCTGACTTTGTGATGATGCACGTAGGGCGCGGTGTGGAAATTGTGGAAATTAAGAGGCCAAGACACGCGCTTATAGATGAAGAGTTTGAGAGACTGCGATCGTATATTGGGGCGTTGGATAGATTTCTGGAAGCAAATCCAAATTTTAAGGAGGATTTTCCAAAAGTACACGCCACATTGATATGTGACAGTTTAAGATTAGGAGCAACCCCTCAACTGGCCTACGATAAGCTGAAAGATGACAGAAAGTTAAAAAAGAAAACTTGGTGGGAAATCTTGCAAGACACGAAGAAAGTTAACCAAGATTTCCTCGATGCCCGCAGTCCATCTGAGTGATAACTCATTTTAGTCTACCAATTTTATTGTTTATCACTTAGCATTTTCAATGGGTATTTGCATAGGCGTACTAAAGGGCAAACGTCACAAAGAGGTCGTTTCTTACAGACCATTAATGCGAAGTCTAGTAGTGCCTCGTGATAAGTCGCTGCTCGCCCTTTTGGAACGAGTTTCTGAGAGATCTTTTTGATATCATCGTTATTTACCCCACAGGACTTTGGTAAGTCAAATATTCTAGTTAAAACGCGAACTACGTTGGTGTCGACAATTGGAATATCTCGACGAAAGCCAAAACAGAGAATCGCAGAGGCAGTGTAAGACCCCACTCCTGGAAGTTGCATCAGCTCGTCTCGATTATTTGGTACGTTTCCGCCGTACTTCTGGCATATTGTCTTCACTGCGCTGACTATCCAAGGCAGCCTCTTTTTCAATCCCATTGGACGGCTGATTTGCTCGAGTTGTGTCAGATCCGCCGAAGCAAGTTTTTCAGGTGTTGGGAAACGTGTAATGAAAGAAGGATAGAATTTAGCGACCCTGTCGGCGGGAGTGCGTTGGAGGAAGAACTCTGCTACGAGCACGCGGTAAGGATTAGGATTCACCCTCCAGGGGAATGTCTTTTTATTACTTCGATGCCAAACGAGCAAAGTCCTCGTGATAGTTTGTTCGCGTGATTTCACGATTTCACCTCTTCCGTTACGATAAATGGCCGTACTCCTCAACGAAGTATCGAACTAAGTTTTGGATGAAGAGCACCGGAACGGCATTTCCAATATACCGATCGGCCGAGGCAGTTTCGGTAGGGAAAACGAAGTGGTCAGGGAACGTCTGGAAGCGTGCAGCCTCTCTTGGAGTAATGCCTCTGTCCTGTTCAGGGTGTATGAATCGCCCGCTACTGGGACAAGTACAACGAGACGTTATAGTGGGCGATGGCTGGTTCCACCACATTCTACCGTAAACGTTCTCGGCTCCCCCATTTCTGAGTTTTCGGTGGCATCTAAGCCAAAGCCGTCGTGAAAGGTCTTTTCGGCTCCCGCCGTCCTTGGGAACGTTTTTAATTATTTCGAGTACTTTTTGAGTGTGCTTACGAGCTTTGTGATTTGGAATTACGGAATCCCGCTCACCCGGTTCGAGCGGTGGAAGATCAGCTATGGTCTCCCTCACGGTAACACACGGCAGCTTATCCCCCTCGTCAACGAATTTTGGATCGGAGTGTGTAGGTGGTGGCATTAATAGCTCTTCTTTACCGTTTGTGCCTTCCACGCTGAAAGCTATTACTCTCTTACGGTGTTGAGGAACTCCGTAGTCAGCAGCGTCGAGAATTTTGCAAACAGACTCGTAGCCCATCTCGTGCATTCGTTTGAGGTATAGGTCCAGGTACCTACCACCTTCAAGCGTGGCGATACCAGGAACATTTTCGAATAGCACGACTTTAGGGCGAATCTCACGAACCCGCTTGAGGAACGCCACGATGAGGGCATCTTTATCGTCTCCCTTTGGCAGTCCTCGAGTCCGCCGAAGACTGCTGAAACTTTGGCAGGGAGGGCACCCCACGACAAAATCTACATCGTGTTTTTTCAGTCCGTAGTGTTTTAAGATCTCGCTACCTTTTACGTGCTTTAAGTCACCACAAATTGGTTTTAAGTCCAGATTCTCCGGGTAAATTTTACACGCGGTGGAGTCGATATCGACAGCACCTACGATCCGACAACCAGCGAGTTCAAGACCCAGAGATGCGCCTCCACATCCGCAAAAGAGGTCGATCACATTGTAACACGGCGATATTATTTTCGACATTTGCACTATATTACATTTCCCTTCTTTTATTTTCTTTTATTTGTTTTTATATTCATCCCTGTTCTAAAAAATAAATGTTAATTGAGTGGATAAGGATGCAAAATGACCGAAGGACTCCCCGACATCATTGACAACTCAGAAGGCAAAAAACTTGGAGCGGTGCTGAACCAACTGCTGGAGCAAGGCGAGCCAGTAGTCCGCATCGTAACCGCATATTTCAACCACGAAGGTTTTGCCGTTTTAAAAAACGGGCTTGAAAACGCAAAAGAGTTCAAGTTACTACTTGGAAAGGAGCAAGAACGTGAATTTGTCATTGGCAATAGATTGTGGGACGAGATAGAAATAGCAATGAATAAGAAGGAAACGCCTCCACTATTGAATGAAATCGTGGATTTTATAAATCAGGAGAAAGTTGAGGTCAGAGCGCTAAAGTTCAAAAATAAATTTTTGCACGGAAAAGCATATATCATTGACGGTATTCCGGTGATGGGTGGCGTTGGAATCGTTGGTTCCTCAAATCTCACCTACGCAGGTCTTACCGCAAATTACGAACTGAATGCGGTTTTGAAACAAGAATCCGCAGTGAAGGAATTAATAATATGGTTTGATGGCTTCTGGAACGAAGCCGAAGATTATAAAGATGAACTTCTCGACATCTTCACGGCTTTTACTTCCAAATACACACCATACGAAGTTTACGTCAAAATTCTATACGAATATTTCAGAGACCGGTTCGAACTGGAAATAAGTCCAAAGGAGGAGACGCCAAGCCCGATTATTCTCGCGGATTTCCAGCACGATGGCTATCAGAATGCGAAGGATATACTCGAAAAATACGGTGGCGTAATACTTGCCGATTCTGTTGGGCTCGGCAAGACTTACTTAGCTCTTAAACTCCTCGACGATTATGCCTACAAACTACGGCAAAAAGCGCTTCTTATTTGTCCCGCACAACTTAAAGAAGTCCTATGGGAGCCCGAACTCAGGCGTGCAAGCATACGTGCAGACATCGAGAACATGGAGTTCGTGGGCAGAGATTCGTTCAGCGGTGAGATTGAGAATTATGCAGACTATGACCTCATCGTAATAGACGAATCACATAATTTCAGAAACGCAAAAACAAACAGGTGGGAGAATATTTTTCAACTTCTCACCACTGGAAAACCCAAGAAATTGATTCTTCTAACTGCAACTCCTGTTAACAATTCCGTATTTGACCTTTACAACCAGCTCAGACTCATCGTAAAGGATAACGATGATTTTTTTGCAGGGAGTGGAATAAGAAATCTTAAAGGATATTTTCAAAAAGCCGAAGCGGATAAGGAAAATCTTTACGATATTCTTGAGGAAATTGCGGTAAGACGAAGCCGATACTTCATAAAAAAGAATTATCCTGATGCAGAAATAGATGGAAAAGCCGTCCAATTTCCAGAAAGAGAACTCCATACCGTCAGATATAGCCTTGAGAAAAGTTATAAAGGGCTATACAGAGAGGTTGCCAGCACAATTGAAAACCTCTACCTTGCACCGTACAATCCAGAAGCTTACAGAAAAGGGATGGTAAGTCCTGAGTTTGAGGGACTTAAAGATAGGCTGCGGAAAGAAGGTTTGAGCGAAAAAGACGCACACAATTATATGATGAAACTCGGTAGGGGCACAGCACTCGTTCAGATTATGAAAACCCTGTATCTAAAACGACTTGAAAGCAGTATTGAAGCCTTAAAAATAAGCCTTGTAAGGCAAAGAGATTTTCAGAAAAAATTCTCGCAGCTTTTGGAGAAAAATAAACTTCTGGATTCTTCTACATATCGCAAATTCTTTACGTGGAATGGGGTGGATGACCAAGAGAACGAGGTTGATGTAGAAAAGGCGATTTCACAACTCCCTGAAGCTGACCCGAATCTTTACGACTTAGACACGTTCAAGAAATTCGTGAGTAAAGATGTAAAAGTGCTGGATGGCATAATCAAGAAACTCGAAAAGATAAAGGTTCAGGAGGATGACAAATTAAAAGAGTTAAAGAAACTTCTTGTTGGTGAGTTAAAGGGCAATAAAGTTGTCGTTTTTACTTATTTTAAGGATACAGCTCGCTATCTTTACCACCAATTAGGAGGAAGACTTGAAGATGGCAAGCGTTTGCCAGAAGGTGAAAGTTTCCTCAGAGAACTTGGTCATGAGCGCATCAGTATCGTAGATAGTATTGTTGACCCAAGAGAGAGAAAAGACCGAATCATTCGGTTCGCACCAGAGGCAAACGCGACAAATGAAGAGATAAAGGATTCTATAAAGGGAACAGCCCGTGAAATTGACCTTCTGATTAGCACTGACGTTTTGAGTGAGGGACAGAATCTACAGGATTCTGACACGGTGATTAACTACGATCTACACTGGAATCCTGTGAGAATGATTCAACGTGCAGGTAGAATTGATAGAATAGGGTCGCCATACAATAGGGTATTCAGCTACAATTTCAATCCCGAAGATGCGCTTGAAGATATTCTTCACTTAGTAGAACGCATTTACAATAAATTAGAAGGTATAAATCGAAGCGTTGGACTGGATTCTTCGGTTATGGGTGAGAGACCCAATCCACAAGATTTCAATGCCATACGGATGATTGCACAAGAAGATAAGAGTATTTGGGACGAACTTGAGCAATTATCAGAGATAGATGTCGGTGAATTTTTAAAACAGGAACTTATTGACTTCATAAGACGTATTGGAGAGGAAAAACTGAGACGCATTCCGCTTGGGATTGGCAGTGGTATACGAAGCGAAGGGCGGAAAGGGCTTTTTGCAGCGATAAAAGACGAGAAAAATAACCGCCATTTCTGGCTATTCTACGATATAGGGAAGAGCACCATTTTAGACAGGAAACTTGAGGTCATCAAGCTTATTCGATGCCGAGAGAATGAGAAGCGTGTCGAACCCGACTTTGATGTGTATGCAATTCTGGAAAAACTGAAAAAACATATTGTTAACCAAACGAGGGTAGTGAAGCATAGACTTTCTGTTTTACCACATCCGCAAAACCATGTCATGAATTGGCTACAAGCATTGCCTCCTTCAGAGGATCGAAAACTGCTTATTGACTATTTTTCAAAGCCTCTGAGTGGATTGCAGATTAGGGAGCTAAGACGGTTGTGGCGAGAGAATAGGCAGAATAGTGAAGAAAACCTTCCCGCTATTTTACATCAGTTTGCTGAGACACATCCGCACATCATCGAAGTTCAGCCCTCTTCTATTTCTGAAATCTCTGAGGAAGACCTTCAACTTGTCGGGTGGATTGCACGGGTATAGAAAAACAATAGCTAAAGAAGAAATATCAAATGGATTTTTAAACGCAGATATTTGCGGTGTTTCGCATCTCATGTGGGGGAAATTTATGAGGGAGAGCAAGATGAAAGAAGAGCCGATAATGAAGGGATTTGGGGTTCAGAGGAAAAGAAAAGGCAGGGAAAAGCTGATTGTATATACAGATGGAGCAAGCAGAGGAAACCCCGGACCTGCTGGCTTCGGTATTGTGATATGCGATGAGTCGGGAAAAATAGTAAAAAAATATGGAGAATTTATTGGCAACGCAACGAACAACATTGCAGAATACCGGGCATTGATAAAAGCATTAGAACTGGCGAGCAGTTTTCCAGTAAGCGAAATAAAATGCTTTTCGGACAGCGAGTTAATGGTTAGGCAACTTAATGGTGAATACAGGGTGAAAAACGAAAAATTAGGTGAGTTATTTCTTCAGGTAAGAGAAAAAGAGAAGCGATTTGAAAAGATAAATTATTTTCACATGCCGAGAGAGGAAGACCTTATAAAAAGGGCGGATAAATTAGCTAATCTCGCAATAGATGGGAAAATGTCTGAGGAGAGCGAATTAGAGAAAAGAAAGGAAAAAGAAATAGCGAAAGTGAAAGGCGATGAAGATGCTATGGATTATTATAAAAGGGGCAAGGATTTATTTTTAGCTTACAAGCACGACCTATCGCCTGAGCGTGTGAAGGAAATCGAGTCACTGCTTAGGAAAGCAATAGAACTAAATCCCAAGCTGTGGGCTCCTCATTACTTCTTAGGCGAGTTATTCTATTTGAAGAAGCGATTTCCTGATGCAAAAGCGGAATTTGAGAAAGCTCTTGATAAAAAACCGGATAGTGTGCCTGCCAAGTATTATTTGACTCAAATTAGCAGAATTGAATCTGGTATTTCATTTCCAAGAGATTTAGATGAAGTTAAAAAAATGGCAAATAACCCGGTGTTGCTAAATCACGCATTGATAGAATGGTTTGAAAATACCCTTAGAGAACTGATTCAGGGAGTATTAAGGGATGCGTACGGAGAAGAATGGTGGTGGGAAGGAGTTCCAAGCGATGTGAGGAAGAAATATGGAGAAAGAGTTCAAGAAACTCGGTTAAAAGAGGAAAGGGGACTGCCCGAATTGTATTTTATTGACTTTTATGATTATGGAAAGATTATCGAGGCTAAGACTAATAAAGGGGTCTTCAGTTCTTATATGGAAAATCCGAAAGAGTGGAAGAAGAGATTAGACGATTTGGAACCAATCCGAAATGCAATAATGCATTGCAGAGGGCAATATCTTTCTGAGGAAACAATGTCAAGACTGAAGGAAAGCTGCATTGAACTACAAAAATTAATTGAGAAAGTGAGGAAAGGTGCTTTTCAGAAATGATATGGAAAGAGGATAACATCCACCCCTCTATGTTTCCGGATAATAACATATCTTTATCTTTTGATTTTAACTTTAATTATATAGTAGAAATGGAAGAAAGAAGAAAGAAAGTGGGGAAAATAGTTTCTGCCGATGTATCAAAGCCAAAAGGGAAAGTGGGGAAAATAGTTTCTGCCGAAATCTTGCGACGGAGTGAAGAGGAAAATGGTGGTAAGAGTAAAGGTCAGATTGAAAGCGCTTAAAGGGGAAAAAGGAAAAACAATAGAGGATATAGCATTACTCAATGCTGGATATGAGTCGAAAAATCCGGAGATGGTGATACCAGTAAATATCGCAGAGAAACTCGGTCTATGGCCAAAACTGCCAGAAGGAACAGAAGTGGAGGATTATGAAGTTGCAGGTGGGACAAAAATAAGGATTCACTACATTGAAGATTGTTTGGAAACGCAGGTAATTACAGAAGATAAGGATTCCGAACCCGTTGAAGTACCTGCGGTGATACTGGAAGGTGAAAAGGAGATTCTGGCAAGCGATAAGTGGATAAGTGCGCAAAAAATCGTTTTGGAGGATGTGGGCAAAGGGATTTGGAGATTTAGGGGAGAAGAAAAGAGGAGGAGTGAAAAATCCACCTGAAAAAGTCTCAAAATTCTTCACGATTAGAATGGAGGAAAGCATTTCTTTGCATAACCTCTGACATACTTTTATATTAGAAAAATGCACTGGTCTTTAGCAATCGCAAAGGAGATAGTAGAGCGAAGGAAAGAGAAAAAGCATGTTCTTGCTACCGGTATTACACCCTCTGGCGATATTCACGTGGGAAACCTGCGAGAGATAATAATAGGAGAGGCAGTGCATTCTGCTCTTGTGGACATGGGCGTGGATGCGAGACTCATCTACGTCGCAGACACTTTCGACCCGCTCAGGAGAAGATACTCGTTCCTTCCTGGAGAATACGAAGCGCATGTAGGAAAGCCATTATCAGCGATACCAGACCCTGAGGGATGCCATTCGTCATACGCAGACCATTTTCTACAGCCGTTCCTTGATTCTTTAGACGTTTTGGGCATAAAAATAGAGATTTTCAAAGCCGATGAGATGTATAAGTCGGGTATGTACGTGGACGTGATAAAGGAAGCGATTTCGAGAAGAGAAGATTTGTCGCGGATAATAGAGGAAGTCTCCGGTAGGCAACTGCCGGAAGAATGGATGGCTTTTAATCCGCTTTGTGACGCCTGTGGCAGAATCACAACCGCAATTGTAAAGCGATACGATACAGAAAAGGAGGAAGTGTATTACGAGTGCGAATGTGGAAACAATGGTGCTGCTTCGTTTAAAGCTGGCGGTAAATTAGCATGGCGAGTGGACTGGGCAGCGAGATGGAAAATCCTTGGCGTTACAATTGAGCCTTTTGGCAAAGACCATGCCGCTCCCGGCGGCTCTTTTGACACGGGAAAAAGAATCTCCTTGGAAATCTACGATTACGAAGCACCGTATCCTATCCCTTTTGAGCACATCCTCCTAAAGACGAAGGCGGTAGAAGGAACGAAGGCGAAAGTAACGGCTATGTCATCATCCAGGGGAACGAACGTTCCGGTGCACGCGATATTAGAAGCAGTGCCACCCGAAATTTTAAAGCACGTCATTTCGAGAGTGCGACCGGATAAGCACATAGAATTTAACCCTTCATTACCGCTACTCAACCTGATAGATGAATACGAGCGTGAAATAGGCGAAATAGGACGCGGTGTTGCGGGAAAAATTCCTTTCCGGCATTTCATCACCCTTGTGCAAATTGCACGAGGTGATTTCTCTGAACTCCTGAACGTCATCGAGAGAAGTGGGTATGAGGTTCGTGAAGAAAACGAAGAAGAAATAAAGGGGATAGGTGAAAAAGCACGGTATGTGGAAAATTGGCTGCGTGGATATGCACCTCCAGGCTTGAAGTTCGAATTGCAACCGGCGTTACCGGCAGAGGAACTAAAAAGCTTGTCCGAGGCACAAAAAAAGGCATTGAAGCTAATGGCACAGGAAATAAAGGAAGGTAAGACCCTGAGTGCTGACGATTGGCATGATAAAATATATGAAGTAGCCTCCGGTACAAACATAGAAGCGAAAGAGATTTTTAGGGCAATTTATGTGGTTCTGTTGAAAAAGTCTTCGGGACCTCGTGCAGGCTGGCTTCTCGCATCTCTGGATACTGAATTCATAAGGGAAAGGTTTGAGGCGGCGGCACGGATATGAGACTAAAATATCCTTCTTAATGCTGTAAACCAGTAGTGCACATAACCACTGATGAAATCACCTATTTCCATCGCTGAGAAATCTTCTGGAATGGACGCACTTCCGGAAAGAATGGGTAGCAGCAGGAACAGCGCAATCACCACCAGCACTATTATCGCTACTATTTTCATTTTTTCCTTCCGCACCTCTTATTCTTATTCTTTATTCTCTTATTATAAAAATGTATCGCAAGCAACCCCGAATTTAACGGTTGTTACTGCCATTGCTATTGCCCGTTTTAACAAATAAAAGAGGGAAGATTATGTCGCTCAGGCAGCAAGGAAACCAAACTGAAATGAATAATATTACGAATACAAAAGGCAGAAATAAAGCCCAATTTGCAGTGCCACCAAAAGCCATGAGGTAAAATAACGACGCCCACGTGCTCAACAAAACATGCCCGGCATGTGGAAACTCGGTTGTGGGTTTCCAATAAGCGATTAAAATACCGAGAACCGCAAGTGGATTCACAAGCCACCATTCCTCGATAAACCCCAGGTGCAATTCCATCTCCGCTCCTAAAAGAATACCACCGAAATAGGGAAATAATATATCGCTTATCGTTGCTATGCCAACAGCGCCGATGTAGCCAATTAAAAATACCGACACGCCTTTTCCCCGGTGTAATCTATACATGCCCGTGGTCACGATCGCACTCAAGACGACATGAATCGGATGGAGGGTACAGAAAATCCTTTCAGAAATATTTGGAGAGAGGTGGACTGTCAGAAGCATGATAACTATTCCTGTAACGGCGCCAAAAAAGGTGAAAGGGGCATGGCTCAGTAACTCTTTGGTAATTAGCTTCGTTCTTTCTCGCGCCCTCATCCTGAAAACATTTACGTATTCGTTAATATGCTTCATCCCTATTTTTCTGATAATATTAATAACATTTAAATAATTTATTATTAATATTTATGGAAGTATTTATAAATATGTTATTAATATTATTTTGGAGAAGGAGATGACAATAATCAGCATCTCGCTAACGGGAGAGATATTGGAGGAGATAGACAGGCTACAAAAGGAACTCGGCTTCTCTGGAAGGTCCGAAGTGATAAGAGCCGGAGCACGAATGCTCCTCGCGGATAACAAAGAGAAAGAAAAACTGGAAGGCAGGCTGAACTCTGTGCTTTTGCTCATTCATGCACAAAAGATGGAGGATACCGTAACAGAGATAAAACATGAATTCGAGGACATCATAAGCACACAGATTCATAACCACTTGCGAGAGGATAAATGTATCGAAGTGTTCATTTTAGATGGTGACGCTGCTCGAATAAAGCAATTGGTTAGATTGTTCCAGACAAGCGGGAAAATGGATTACGTTAAGTTGATAATTGCGTAAGCTATTTTCTTCTTGCTCCTTTCTGAAACTTTGCCGAGAAACCTTTCTTTAGAAAAGAAAGCTTTACCAAAGAAACAAGGGAAATGCTGTGGAAAAAATATGGAATGTAAAAGGAGGGTATGCAATCTCTACTCTTCTTGCTTCTTTCTGAAAGTTTACCGGGATAAAATCTTTATTTTTCTATTTTAGTGGTTATCATTAGTTTTCGAGTTCGATTTCTTTTAGTTTTTTCGCCGAAATATCGAGGAAAGGTATTGGACGGAGAAGTAGCTGAAGTAGCGGAAGAAATTATTAGGGAAACCTGCAAAGAGATTGATATTGAAATCATAGACATTGGTGTGAATGTAGACCACGTTCACCTTTTTATCAAATATCCTCCAAAGTATTCCGTTAGCTGGATAGCGAAACGGATAAAGGGGAGAAGCAGTAAGCTATTGAGGGATAGATTTCCACATCTTAAGGTGTGGTGCCCGGACCACCTGTGGGCGCCTTCTTGCTATCACTAAAACTTTTTTAAAAAAAAAGTTTATCAACAAACGTTTAGAAAAAGTTTGACCAAAAACGCTTGGCAGCTTCGCAGTAGGGCAAGGATGGGTAGTGGTGGAGAGGTATATATCGGGGCAGAAGGGGCATAGTTACTTCTCATGAATGAGATATCGAAAAAAAACCGAAAATCATTTTATATCCTATACTAAATATATAGTAGCAGTAAGCCACTGAGTTCCGTACTTGGGGGAGGGGGGTTTAAGTACAGGCCTTGTACTTAAGTACGGGGTATAGTGACTATATCCTTTAAAAATAAAAAATTTATATCTCGAACAAAGTTCGAGTCGGCTCAAAATGGATGTCTCGGAATTTATTCCGATGGTGGGAAGGTTGGGTTATATTAAATTATATAAAGAAAGGACATATTGGTAAAAAAGAGGCGAATAAATGAAAAGCAAAATCGCAATAGGAATTGTGGTAATATTATTGGTCGTTATTGTTGCATTTTCTGGATGCATTGAAGAACAATCATTACCAGAAGAAACACCTACAATAGCTCCAGAATTACCAGAACAACCTATCATGACACCCGCTCAACCTACGATACCAACTACACAAAATATAAATGGCAATTATAAGGTTCAAGATGTTTCTGGCGATACAATAAATATAAACGGCAATTATAATGAGATTAGGATACTTAATGCAGATGTCTCATTGATCCGAGTTAACGGGAACTACAATACTGTTTACTATCCTAAAGAAGCTAGACCTACGATAAAAGAAAATGGTTCCGGAAATGAGATCAAAACTTATTGACGCTTCGCTACTATGTCAAGGGTTCAAATCATGAGGCAATAAAATGGATGGAGAACATCAGTTTTTTCATAAGAACTGTGGTGAAATTTTAAGAATGGCGCTCAATATAGAATCTGAATTAGATTTCTTTATATCTAATTATTTTTGTTCTCCTCAAAGTTATAAAACCTTTCTCTTTAAGGATTTAATTTTGGTGGAACACCACATGGTATTTGGACGTAAAATCGAGATTTTTAAAGAGATCTGTAAAAAGGAAAATATCGGTAAAGAAAGGATTGATAAGATAGTTGACGCTGTTAAGTTTGTAAATAGGATCAGAAATAGAGTTGCACACGATGAGGCATTTGTATCTGATCAAAAAGAAGGAATAAAACTTCAAAAACGTAAAAGTGTGAAATACAAACAAGATGAAATTGAAATCACATACGATCTCGTTAAGAAGGTCGATGAAAAAAGGTTATCCGCTATACAAGAAATTGTCAAGCTCTATATGGAACTATCTGACCCTTCAAGAGAGAAGAACATAGAATGGTGATATTATGGTAAAAATTTGGCATATAATGGTTCCATCCCCTCCCGCGGTTCATCCCATCGCCCGACCTCCATCCCGCGGATGCCCCGCAATTCAGAGGCTGTCTCACAATTCAAAATCTCAACAAAAAGAAACCCAAATAGTGCTTTATAGCGGAAAATAAGCATTCATTTTCGCAAAATATCTAATTATGGGACTTTCTCTTCATTGCGGGGTGGAGAGGTTGGGGCTTAAGAGTTTTTTATAAGCGGGGTTATGAATTTTAAAAGATGAAAAAAAACATCCAAATTGTTGAGATTCTTATAGCACTTATGCTTGCATCAACAGTGCTGATAATACCTATAGCCCAACATATGGCATATTATAATGAAAAGATCTTGGAATACGAACATTTAGTACCTGAATTTTAGCGATTATAGGCACCATGTACAAATTTATCAATCTCCAACGCTTTCATAAGTAATAATCGCTTTTTAGTAGCTCTTTATTTTGGTGCGTATGAATGACATGGTGCCTAATAGGCACTATGTCATATAAATAGTTTGCGTAATTATCGCCTTATTGGTGATAATAACGCAGGTATGCAGAGATTCAAGGCATGGTGCCTATAAAGCCAAAAATTCAGGTTAGTAGAAGAAGCAAAATATCCAGCAGCTAAACAGGATTTGATAAGCATTAGGGGTACTTTTATTTGGAAAATTAATATGAATGGGATTATCTTTTTTGTTCACAACATCGAGTGCAGTGATAAGTATAAGTGGACTTTTTATATTTCTATTTAGGGGTATTGAGTCTGAGAAAATTTTAAAATATGTTGTTTGTCTAAGTATCGTTTTTTTCTTGTGCGCAATAGTACTAATGGCAAGAGTAATATCTTTTTATCCTATACCTTAAAGATATTGAAATTTGATGAGGATGATATAATGACAACAGATTGGCATAAAAGGATTGTAGGTGCAAAGAGAGAGGAACTTAGACGAAAAAGTCTTAGGATATATGATAGTGAGAAGATGATCGGGTTTAAATGGCCGGCGGACAGCGAATCGCAAATAAAGAGGGTAGACATACTTGCAGAGAATGAAAACGAGATTGTCATAGTTGAAGTGGAAGACGCAAAAGCGAACGGTTTGGAAATAGGTGTGCCATTTGTTGAACTTGGAGGGATTCTCCTTTTGACATACGTAGCGTCAAGGCATACCGATAAGATAGTTGAGCTATGTTTGATCTTTCCAAAGAATATCGAAAAGCACCGATTTGAGAAAATAAGTAAGATTATTGATGAAGCAAAAAGTGTATTGACGTCATTACAAATCAATATTGAACAAAGGTAGTTGTGTGAATGAATAAAGCAGGGATGCACCCGAATTCATTCGGGTGTGGCGAGGATGGGGCTGCTTTATAATCTCATGCTCGCTGAGTCTATTCATTTAATTTATTATATTCTCGGCGAGTGTGAGTCGAAAATGAAGCCCTCGAATTTATTCGGGGGTTTTTACTCGGATCTGTTGCTGGTGCCTTTATCGGGCATATGGTGAGCGAGATTTTGGAGTAAATGTATCTTTTTGGCGACGGCATCTAACAGCGTGTTTCCGGTTCGCTACGCTCACCAAAATGCTTCGCACTTCGCAAACACTGAAAACGTTATAGAAAATTACTTAAGGTTAAACATACAAAATAAATAGCGAGGTGAAAATATGGAGGTAAAGGAAGTAATCTTGAAGGAAATCGAGCGGGTTCCTGAACAATATCTTGCGGAGATACTGGATTTTATACACTTTTTAGCGGCAAAAGCGTTGGAAGAAAGTATGGAAACAGCAATCGCAAGCGAAACGTCCCTTAAAAAAGATTGGCTAAGACCGGAGGAGGACGAAGCTTGGCGAGATTTGTGAAGGGAGATGTGGTGGTTGTTCCATTTCCATTTTCGGATTTAACCCGCGCCAAAAGGCGTCCTGCTCTGGTTATTACCGAATTAGAAGGGGATGACTTTTAAATAAAGGTGGTTATCATATAGATAGGGAAAAGGAGGTGAGAAAAAAATGAGTGAAAAGTTGTTTGGGGAACGTCCATTGAGACTCGGTCCAATAATCGGAGTGATAGTAGCGATTGTGATACTGTTAATCGTGGTATCTTCGATGGTTGTCGTAATCGGTGCTGGTGAAACTGGCGTCAAGTTCAATCCTTTCGCTGGTGGTGTTCAGTCAGACGAGTTCACGGAGGGATTTCATTTCAAGGCGCCATGGGTTCATGTAGATAGATACAACGTCAAGACGCAGGACTACACAATGTCGAGAGTGGTAGAAGAGGGAGCAGTAAAGAGGGATGATAGAATTAGAACAGTGACAAAAGAAGGGCTCTATGTTGATCTGGATATAACCGTTCTTTACAGGATTGACCCAACCAAAGCTGATGAAATAAGGAGAACCATTGGTTTAGATGGTCAATATCAGGGAATTGTCGTTAGACCGACGATAAGAAACGCAGTGCGAGAAGTAATCAGCAGCTACAATGCTATGGATATCTACGGTGAAAAGAGACCGATAGTGGAGCAGAATATGCATGAAATATTAGTTGACCAGTTACAAGTAAGAAATATCGTCGTGGAGAGAATGCTACTGAGAGACGTTGAACTGCCTGCGGAATTAAGCGCGGCAATAGAAGCGAAGAAAACAGCGGAACAAGAAGCCCTGAGGATGGAGTATGTGCTGGATAAAGAGGAGCTGGAAAAGGAGAGAAAAATCATCGAAGCTGGAGGAATTTCAGAGGCGAACAAGATAATTGCAGGGAGCCTTAGCACAGAATATCTTACATGGTACTGGATAGACAACCTGGATACACACGAGAGTGTTATCTACGTCCCGGTTGGTGAAGCAGGGATGCCGATGTTTAGAGAGATTCCCTGATTTTTTCAAAAGTTGGGGGGTTTAATTTTCCCCTCCATTTTTAGTAGCTCTGGAAATCTGAATATAGAGCACTGTTGGTGAAACGGAGGCATCGTTGGTTGAATGAAAAAATCTAAGAGGAGGTGAAAAATGATAGCTATTCTAATAAGGCTCTTGATACCGCTAATCATTGGTATACTTGCTCTACTCGGAATCTTGAAAGTAAGTGAATGGTGGCGGTATGGAATACCATATTGTGGTATATGTGGTAGATTGGTCTTGGGATTAAGGAGTAGTTGTCTAATAGAGGGTCAAAGAATTGAATGCCATGCTGATTGTTGCCCTCTGTATCGTGAGAACCTTGTGTGTAAACGGAAAGTGATAATCGAGGACTGAAAAATTAAAGGAGGTGATACGAATGTCAAAAATGGTTTTAGACAGACTATTGAGGGATATGAAGATAACGATAGATGAAAAGACTAAAGAAGATCTTTGGGAAGGTGTTAGAAGAGATTTCTCTATTGCTGGGTCAGTTGAGAATGAGAGATGTGAACATCTTGAGTTAATGACTAAAGATCGCAGAGGAAGGAGAATACTAGAGGGCTACATAAGAAAGTGGATGGAAAAGAGAAAAAAAGAAAAGAGAAAATTAATAGAAGTCCCTGCGTAGATAGTTCCAAAAAAGGGATTGATTACACGTTATGTGACCAAGATTGATCCTGGTACATGTGCGTCTATCATAAAAGACTTTCTTGGATATTACGATGAATTTTTCGAGAGAAGAAAAGAGTGGGTGGAAGATTTTGGAAAGAAGTTTTAGCTTTAATTAGAAAAAATGAAAAATAGGTGGCGATGCCCACAACAAAGCGGATGCACCCGATTTTAATCGGGTGTGGCGTGGTTGGGGCTTCCCTTCTTATTTTTTAACCTTTGCATCTATCCCTATAATATACGCATAAGGAGCATAAGGCTTCACTTTCCTCGCTTCCAGTATCTCCAACTGAAAGTGAAATTCTTCTTGTTCGCATGCCTCTTCTATTTTCGCAGTTAATCTCTCCTTTGCCTTATTTATTGCTATTTCAAGCGATTTCCTCTTCTCATCGCTCAAATCAGAATAAGAAGATACTACATCGTAGAAATGAATTATCCCGCCTTGTGGGTTAAGCATGCACAACGCTTCTCGAAGGAATGAATAAGCACTTTTCGGGAGGTTCATAATTATCCGGTCTGCCTTGTTTCGGAACTTCACGTAGATTTCTCTCACGTCGCCCTCTATCGCTTCTATGTTTCTCACACCGTTCAGCCTTATGTTCTCCTGAAGATACCGTATCGCATCGGGATTGATGTCAATAGCAGCAACGTGACTTTGACGTGCTCGTTTAGCAACTTGTATGGAGAAAGAGCCGACACCTGCGAACATGTCTATTATTTCCTCTTTGCTATCCCGAACCTGCACTGCTACGCGATTTCGTTCACCCGCCAGACGAGGATTAAAATAAACCGTTTCCAGGTTGAGCTTGTATTTACAGCCGTTCTCCTTGTGCACCGTCTCTGTCCTGTTCTCACCTGCGATTATCTCCATCTTCCTTTTTCTGAATACACCTTCCACCGGTGAAATCCGTTTTGCTACCACTTTAATGTTTTTATGCAGGCTCATTAACGCATGCGCTACGAGCTGGTCATTCGTCCCGTTTATCACGTCAGTCAGCACCGCAATGTCACCGATTATTTCATAAGAGGGTTTCAGTCCAACGATGTCTTCTATGCTCCTTCTCGGTTCCAATACCGCAAATTCTCTTGTTAAAAGTTCCGCAACACCTATTTCTCTTTTCTCCGCTTCTTTTAGCGCCCGTATAAGCGGTAAATAAATAAAATCGGCGTCGGAATTTATCTTTGCGTCCGTTCTCAGCAGTTCGAGTTCTTTCAACGCTCTACGGATTTCTTCTCCCCTTCTCTTCTCTACTTTCACACAGGGCAAATTCTCTGTTTCTGCTTTCATGGCTTTCTTTATTTGATCTACTTTTTCATCTACCTGTAATGTAATTTGGCAGGGAGGGTTGATAAGTCAACCCTTTTAGAAAACGGTTTAATCCAAAACTGAGTTCTTTTTTGGTGGGAGTGTCTGGCCCCTTATAAAGAAAGTTTGAAAGGCAGCCCTTTTCTACAACCATATTCACGTATGCAGAACGAAGCAACTAAATTACCCGTTTTAGCACTTTCGTATATTCCCTTTTCGTGTAGCAACCCATACAAGAATCCTGCTGCGAATGCATCGCCCGCGCCTGTCGTATCTACCACATCCGTTGGATATGCATCTATTAAATGCGATTCTCCGGTGCTATCTGCTACATAACTGCCTTTCTCGCCAAGCGTCACGCAGACAATCTTAGCACCAATGTTCAGAAGAACCTCAGCACCTTTTTCGTAATTATCATCCTTCATTAATGATTTCAACTCTTTAAGGCTGAGAAAAACCACTTCGCTTCGCTCTATTATCACAGTTAAATCCTCAAGCTCGTATGTGAAGCAGAGCATACCGGGGCTGAAACTTAGCTTCGATTTTATTTCGCGCGCCAATTCGCACTGCATTTCCAGTTGCTCCTTGTTTACAAACGAACTCGTATGTAGAAACCTCGCATTCTCTATAAATTCCATATCTATATTCTCTATATGCAGCTTAGCATTCACACCTGAATGGATATAAAGCGCCCGTTCTCCTTCGGCATCAATGAATCCTATTGCGGCGCCTGTGTAACCCTCTTCTTTTATTATCCTCGTCTCTACTCCTTCTTTACTGAACTCTTCCAGAATTAGTTCGCCTTCTTCATCTTTTCCTACAATACCCACGAACCCTGCATCAACGCCTAATCTCGATAATGCAACGGTTGTATTCGCCGCAGAGCCACCCGGCACCTTCATTACGTCTATAATACCTACCTCTTCCCCTCCGCTCGCTATTCGTTCCACGACATAAAGAACGTCGTAATTCAAGGCGCCTAAGCCGATTACTTCTTTTACACTCATTTTAATTACGCTTTTAGTTCCCCTTTCTCATCTATATAACTTTCAACTCTTATTTTCATCGCCGAAAACTCCTCCAAAACATCCAATCTCTTGCATCGCTCCGCCAAATATTCCATGTCCATGTTGTCAAACTGTCTGACATAGATTCCTTCGGCATCCTTTATGTCTTGCTCGCTTCCAAATAGCAGTTTATTCGCAATCGTATCCTCCGGCGATGTTACGTAAAACACAAAATCCGCGAAACTTACTTTCCTTCTCCTTTTTAACGTTAGCCGGTCATTTTCGCCGTAGATTCCTTTTATATCCAGTCTTATCATTGAAGTTTTATCTTCTATCATGGCATGAGACTTCTCCTCAAACGCCGTTTTTACATCATCTACATCTGCAAAAAAGTCATTCTCTTTAAGGAGTTCTACAAATCTCTTTACTTTGGGCATATCCATCTCGATTATTATGTCTATATCCATTGTCGTGCGGGGAACACCGTAAAACAGAACCGCTAAACCTCCAACTACTACATACGCTACCTTTTCTTCATTTAAAAACGTGCACACCAATTCTAATATCTCATTCATGTTTCGCATTTTTCGATATCCTCATTGCAAATTCTATAAGGTTTAAACCCTGTTCAAAGGTTTCGATTTCGGAGAATTTTCTTGCTCTTAACGCTTCTCTTATCCATCCTTTCTCCCTTTCCTCTTTTATTCTCGCTCTTAGTTCTTCTTTTTTCATTACTCTTGAGCCAGAGCCTCAAATATCTTTTTACCAAGATTAGTGACCGAAAACCATTCGATTCCCCAACCATGTCTCACGAAATATTCGTCCCTGTCCTTCTCATACCCAAAATCAAGAAGTCCAAACAACTTAAGTGCTGGCATGATTCTTTCCGCGAAAACGCTTAAAATGAATTCTGTCATCGCCCAATAACCTTCAAGCTCGTCTTCTGTATTCTGCAGTTCCATTCCGGCTTCCTTTAACTGTTCTTTAAACAAATATGTCTCTTCGGGTTCGCACTCTGAGAAAAGGAAAGCCATATCCCACCTTCTTGCTTGCACATACTCCGGTCTTCCTCCACTATACGGCGGTAAAAACTTCTCCCACCTCGTTCCATTCCACATCGCATCGAACAATAGCATAAATTGCTCCTTTAGCGAAAGCGTCTTGAAAATATCTATTCTTGGAGTCATCACTAATGTGTTTTTTGCGCTCACAACGAACAAGTCTAAAGTTATGCTTACGTTGTAAAACAGGTGGATGGTTCTCGAATCGGGTTGATTTGCAGTGCTTTTCAGTTCTTCTGGGCTGCTCATCAATTCGTTCAACGCAAAAACGTGTTTTCTACCGATGAAGCTACTCGCAGCAGTCAGTTTCATGCCGTTATTTGCTGATAGGTAGTTCAAGAACGTCTGGAAATCTCTTACAACTGATGTATTGCTTGACTTCAAATCTTCTTCCGAAAACGACTCGTTAATCTCTTCGCTCACTTCATAATGTTGTTCGTAGTTCACTTCTATCTCTTCTTCTTGACCCATAAACCATCTTTCAAAATCTTCTTCCCATGTCTCGCTTTCCGGATCGAGTTCAAAGTAAGTTTCAAATCTGCGGATGTATTTTTGAGGGTCTTCGCATGCCGAAAGTATGTCATCCAGTTGTTCTTCTTCCACGTCGCCACGTTCATGAAGGAACTTGTAGAATTTCTTGAATGCAACGAGTATGGGACGGACATCGCTCTTGCCACCGCCCACCTTTCGGATATACCAATTCCCGAGATAGTCTTCGATATCAGTGCCTGCAACTTCCAAAAGGCTTTTTCCCTCGTAACCGGTGAGGTAGTGGAAGGCGAAGAAGCTGATTTGTTCAGCGTGCGCTGAAGCTGTTTCTTTGCTTATTCCTTTTTCTGTCGTTAGATGGTCATAAAACTGTTTGGTTAATTTTTCCGTTTTCTTTTCTAAACTCCTGTGGGTCATTTTTACGCCTCGGCAAGTTTTTGCTTCAGTTCTTCAAAAACACTTTCTTCGCCAAATTTTCCTTCTATTGGTTCAATATTATCTTTGATAGGCTCCAAATCGTCTCTTATTTTCTTTGCATTCGGATTTATCAAAAAAATCCTTATTTCCGGATTTCTTTTCACGGCATCGAAGAATACATTTCTGATATGTTCGTCTCCGAAGGAGTAGCCTATGATAATGCAAATCTTCTCTGAACGCAAACTGGTTTTTAAGCGAGTGAACAACTCAAAAAAAGGGTCTTTGTAAACTTCTTTCTCTCGCATTGGGTATATCATTGCGTTTTCGAGTTTACTTGGTTCAAGAGGGGTTTTAATTATCTCTTCTTTGTAGATATATTGGTCAATAGAACCATGCAGCTTTAAAAGCTTGATTTTGTATTTATTTTTGTCATATCTCTCGGGATCCCAATCTCCTATCCTTCTTTGCGGATCAGAGTATGTAAATCCATCGTAAAAATCATCAAATTTGTCTTTTGTTTCAATATATTTTTCAATAACCGTGTCATAGTTCGTTGTGAAGATGTTGAAGGAAGAGGAGCAATTTTCTAAAATCTTAAAGAGTCGGTCATATTTATCTTTAATGTCCGCCTTGATAGAATCATCATGTTTAATCTTCTCATTTATGTTACATTCCTTCTTGATAAATTCGATTATTTTCGATTTTAGGTTTTTTGAAAGGTTTTGATTAAGTAAGATTCTCATTCGGTTTAATTCTTTTTCTAAATTTTCGATTATTACGGGTGAATTATTAATTTGGTCTGCTATTTCATTATAGCGATTAGGTGTGAGATTCAGCATTTCTATTAATTGTGACCGAGGGGTTTGTTCTTCCATTATCTCTTTTAGCTCCTTGCTTGCATCAGCTAATTTACGCATTCCTATACAACCTCTTTCTATGAAGGCATGATACCAATCTAAATAATTAGATTTTAGATATCTTATTGTAGGGTTGTCTGATGGTTTAGCCAGATCATTCAAGACTGTGAGAAGGTCTTCTAAATTATTAAATTCCATAGCATCAATGGCATAATATAGCACTTCATCATCCATTAGCTTCCGGTTACCCTCTCTCTTCACCAAGTTATAATCTATAATTTTTTCGAATACACTACTCAATCCATCTTCTCCACTCATCGTTGGTATCCCAAACGGCTTAGAAGCCCCTGCACCTAAGAAAAGCATCATCTTAACCACCCTCCTTTTTGAAGTTCTTTTCTTAGTCTCGGATTGAGACGATTGGTAATTTCTTGGGCTATTTTTTTACTTGCCGCTGCAATACCTTCCACACACCATCCAATCTTTCCTATATCCTCTTCCTTTTCTATTTTCGTTAAAAGAACGTCAACATTAATGCGATTGACAATTTCTCTGGCTACTTCTTCACCTGCCACTGCAATACCTCCCAGACACCATCCAATCATTCTTATATCCTCTTCTATTTCTATTCTCTTTAAAACGCTATCAACCAATTTCAATCCTGCTTCTTTACTTGCCGCTGCAATACCCACTACACAAAATACTATATTTCTTGATGCGTCCTCTTCTATTTTTATTTTCGATGAAAGAGTGTCAATATTAATGCAACTGACAATTTCTCGTGCTACTTCTTTATTTGCCCCCGCAATATACCTCGCGCACCATCCTATCTTTCCTATATTCTCTTCTTTCACTATGCCCTTTTTAATTGATTTTTGTATTTTATCATCTTCAATCAATTGTTCTAGTAATGTTCTTCCTCCTTTCTTCATGAAACAGTCTCCTCCGAGCTGAATCACAACATCAATAGCATTTCTTGGATCCGTGCTTGTCAGGTATTTGTAAAACAAGCAATATTGTAGTAAATCCTCATCTTTCTGTTTTAGGATTTCCTCTTTGCTTCTTTCTCCGAGAGAAGGATATGCTTGGTATGCTCTAAAATATAATTCAGCAATAGAAGAGTGTATAAGCGAAAGCATTCTATTTCTTCCTATCTCCTCCGTTTCAATTATTTCCGAAAGTTCCATCAGTTCATTGATTTTGTCCTCCTCTAATTCAAGTTGCTCTTCCAGAAAGTTTCGCGCAACAGGAATTTCAAACCTGTAAAAAACGGACAAAGGAAGAAAAACATCTTCTGCATTTATTCTTGGTTTGTCTTTCCCTGCATTTATATCTCTAATCGAATCTCTTATCTTCTCGTAAATCTCTTTTTCTTCTACGGTATCCTTTTTCGGATTATACGACTTTAATGCCCATGATAAATGCCAAAGGTCTTTCTTGTATTATTCAAGGTTTTTTGATACCGTTTTTATTCTTTTGTCGCTAAAACCATATTCTCTCTTCAAAAACCGCTTTATCATCTCTTCTGTTATGTCTTCCGCATGTATCTCTATTTTACTCAAATGCTCAAATACCGAAGCTTCCTTTGGGTGTTCTCCTTGAATCTCTCTTGTTGGTCGAGACCCGATTAGAAGTCTTGTCTTCAAATTCCGGTTTTTAAAATCCCTGACTAATCGCTCGCATTCAGTAGGAAGAAGATGCGTATCGTCAACGATAAAAACCGTTTTTTTATCTTTTATCTCAGAAATATCATCAAAATAACGTTTGACCGCATCTCTTGAATGCCTTTTGAGTTCCACAATATAAACATCTTTATTTTCATTTGCAAGTTTGAAACCGATATTTTTCAGAATAACTGATTTCCCGGAAGCTGGCTCACCCAAAACCAGTTGAATATTGTCGTTTTCCAGCTTCTTTATAATCTCATTTACTTCTTTTCGTTCAACAACAAGACATTCTTCAAAGTCTATCCATTCAGGCTCTTTCTTGAAAAAATCACTTCCAACGGATTCTCCTTTTCTCAAAATGGATTGGATAGTGGGTATGGTTATTTCTGGTGGCTTTACTTCTATTCCTCGTGTGTGAATTTCAATCAAATGAAGCAATAACTCTTTGATCTCCTCGTGGTCTGCTCTAAGTTCTTTAAAAGAATAAAGCGTGATTTCCTGAATATCCTTTAAATACTTAACTGAAACTCCTACCTTCTCGCTAATTTCATTAAATTGACTCTCAGACAACCCCTTCAACTCTTTTATAAGCTCTTCTTTTTCATCTGGCGAGAACTCATCAAAAGCGTTCTTTATAATTTGTCCTACAACGGGGATAGCACCTACAGCTTCTTTTACAGCAAACTTAGCAATATCTTCAGGCTTTATCTCACTCAACCGTTCACTCAACCCTTTTTTCGTCTTTTCAAACAGGATTTTAAGTTTTTCAGATACCATCTCTAAAATCTCTATTGGCTATACTATCATAAAATAGTTCCAATGCTCAACTAAAGCCTTCGCAGAATCCCTCAGTGGAATAACGTAATCGCTTACAAACTTCTTCCACTCACCCCTATCCGCATTTTATATTCATACGATACCTTTTTCTTAGCGCCGATAATTTTTAATAATAATGTGCTATGCAAAGGAAATATAAAAAACATGGTTTCTTCAGTTTCTCGGACAGCAAGAACAGAGAACTCTGGTGCTTGAAGCATGGCGAATCGGAAATAAACACCGTATGCAGGGTCTTGGAAGTATCAAGAAAGGAGATAAGGACGAGAGAGGAGGAGAAAAAAGTTATTCTTAACGGAATAATTGCTGACGATACCGCGAAATTACCTTTTGTTTCGTGGGAAGAGCGAGAAGAGCTTGTGAAGGACAAGGTAGTGCAAATAGAGAATGCATACGTGAAGAGGTGGCAGGGAATGGTTACGTTGTATGCAGGTAAAAACGCGAAAGTGCGCGTAATCGAAAATGAAATTGATTTTCCCAGTTGGGTTGAGTTGATGAAGCCTAAGAAGAGGACGATAGAGGAAATAGTCGGCTGTGAAGGTGCATTTGATGTAATAGTGGAAGGAAATATAATATCAATGGCGGAAGAGGAAAATAAAAAGGCGCGGGTATTAGACGATGGCACGGGCGCACTGTTTCTCATGCTGAGAGAAGAAGAACGTATTTTGTTTGGAATGCCAGTTAAGGCGAGGGGAAATGTGGTGGAATCGGAAGGAGGCTATGTGTTAATGGCGGAAGAAGTTAAAATACTGGGTGAAGAGTTTATAATAGAAGAGATGAGGAACTTTTTGTGCAGATATACGTGAATCTTATGGATTTCGAGCAATAAACTTGACTTTGTCATATTTAAAATTTACCGCCGAGAACGCGGAATTAGAGGTTTAGTTTATTAGCGGTTCAGCTCGTTAGCTAAACCCCTAAACCTCCAAAAACCCCTACCTCCAAACCCCTAAACCTACATCCTCTGCGTTCTCCGTGAACTCTGCGGTTAATCTGACAATGTCAAGTTAAATGCAGATTGAAAAACGTAAAATACTTTTTCTTTTTAAAGAAATTTAGTTTCACATTGTTTTTTATATAAGTTTTGTCATAAACAAAAAGGAGGAGAGGAAATAGGGGGGAGATACGAATGAGGGATGTAGCGATAATAGGAATTGGGCATACGAAGTTTGGACGAGCCACGAAGATGTCTCATGAGTTATTTTCAGATGCGACACTGCAAGCAATGGACGATGCGGGTGTGGAATTGAAGGAGATAGAAGCTTTATTTCAAGGCGCTGCTCTTCCGGGTTTTGAAGAAGGGCAGGTAATGCCCGCGGCGTTCTCAGCCGCTGACCTCAACCTGGGACCTATACCTGCGACGCGATGTGAAGGCGCATGTGCATCTGCATCTGTTGCAATAAGAGATGGCGCAATGTGGGTCGGTGCCGGGGAATACGATATGGTGATAGCGGGAGGAGTGGAAAAAGCTTTGATGATGGGGACATCATTTGCATCAAGGACATTTGCAATGGCCTGTCATGCGCCAACAGAAGGACCTGTGGGGCTCACATTTCCAGGCGTATTCGCAATGGCTGCGAGACTCTATTCGATAAATTATGACATGCCACTTGATACAGTCAGAGAAAAAATGGCGTCTGTTTCAGTAAAGAACCACAGGCACGGTGCTTTAAATCCTTTAGCGCAGTTCTATAAGAAGTTAGGTGACCTGAAGGTAGAGGACGTAATAAATTCAAAATTTGTAGCCGACCCGATAACGCTTCTGGACTGCTGCCCGTTTTCAGATGGAGCATCTGCTCTTGTGCTCTGTTCCGCAGAGGAAGCGAGGAAATATACTGATGAGCCGATTTACATATTGGGAATGGGACAGGGTTCAGGTGGTCCATTATCGAAGATGGCGGACTTAACAAAGCCAGTTTCGAGGATAAGCTCTGCGAAGATGGCGTTTAAGCAAGCAGGTCTCAGCCCGGAAGATATTGATATGCTGGAAGTTCACGATTGTTTTACGATTGCGGAATTGATCGCACTTGAGTGTATGGGTTTCTTTGATTGGGGAGAAGCGGCAGATGCAACCGCAGATGGACAAACGGAGATAGGTGGGGAAATACCTGTAAATATGTCTGGCGGGTTAATAGGCAAGGGGCATCCAATAGGTGCAACGGGGGCTTCTCAGGTTTACTGGGTCGTTAAGCAGATGAGGGGAGAAGCACCAAGAGGTAATCAAATTGACCCTGTTCCGGAGTATGGAATGACCGATACACTTGGAGGCGACTTCGGAACGTTGTGCCATTTTATACTTGGAAGGTCGAAGAAATAGAAATGGTAGGAAAAGAGCGGGAGGAAATGGAGAAAGAACTGAAGGGATATACGGTTTTAACGCATGCGGAATATGAGGAAGGGATAAAGGAAGGGAAATTGTTAGGGCTGAGGTGTGCATCATGCAAAAAGATAACTTGCCATCCAATGCCTGTTTGCCAGTGGTGCAGCGGGAGGAGTCTTGAGAGAACAGAATTGAGCGGAGAAGGCGAGTTGATGACGTTTACGATAATCCGGGTGCCAGCAGAGGGATTTGAAGATGACGTCCCTTATATCCCATGTCTGGTGAAAACAAAGGAGGGACCCTGTGTCGTAGGACGGCTTGATTACGATGCTGAACGTGCCTCGCAAGTGTTAATTAGTAAGCAGGTGAAACTGAGTGGTGCATATACCCATAAAGGCGATAAATTCTCCGGAGGGACTCATACATGCCCGGTTTTTGAAGTTATAGGATGAAAATATTTATGAAAAGGATAAAAGAAGTGCCATGAACGGAAAGAAAGTTTGTGTTCTGGGAATAGGTGTAATGGGAAGTGGAATAGCGCAGGTATGTGCTCAAACGGGTTACGACGTATCAGTTGTGAGCAGGAGTGAAGAATCACTGGAAAAGGGAGTTGGAAAAATAAAAAAAGACCTTTCGAGACTTGCGAAAAAAGGGCATATAAAACAGGAGGAGACGGAGCGGATTGTGGATGTGATAAGCGCAAATGCGACAACGAGCATGGAAGAGGGTGCAAAGGGTGCGGATTTTGTAATTGAAGCGGTGTATGAGGACATGGAACTGAAGCAGGAGATATTCAGAGACTTGGATAGGATATGTCCAGAGCATACTATTCTCGGGAGTAATACCTCTACATTTCCTATTACCGCTTTAGCTTCAGTAACAAAAAGACCGGATAAGGTAATTGGAATCCATTTCATGAATCCCGTGCCTTTAATGAAGGGAGTGGAGATAATAAAATCGCTATTAACTTCTGAGGATACGCTAAGTAAAACGCTGGCATTCGTACATTCGCTGGGTAAGGAGACGGTTATTGTTAAGGATTCGCCAGGGTTCGTTACGACCCGAATGATGTGTCTTATTTTGAATGAGGCGGTAAAGATGCGAGAAAACGAGCTCGCTACCGTAGAGGATATAGATAAAATATTAAAGCTTTCTTTTAACTGGCCTATGGGTCCTTTTCAGCTTTTAGACTTGATAGGGATAGACATTGTGGTAGCAGTGCTCAATACCATTTACAATGAGACCGGTTTGGATAGATTTAAACCCGCGGTTCTTATGGTGCAGATGGTAAGAGCAGGATGGACCGGGATGAAAGCAGGGAAGGGGTTCTATGAGTATAGGTAGGTGTTAGGTAAAAGATGTGTTATAGCTGATGAAAGGGGCTACTTTTATAAGCGGAGAAGACAAAATATCTTAAATAATAAAAAGGTGGAACAAACAATTATGGCTCTGGAAGAAGAGATAAGAATTTTGAGGCAGGATGTGGAATATATCAAAGGAGCTTTAGCAGAGCTTGTGGAGGATTCTGTGCTAACGAGCGAGGAAGAGGGGCTGATAAGGAAAGCGACGGAAGCTGTGCGCCGGGGCGACCTATCGTGCTTCATAAAGGCGGAAGAGATATGAGCTACGAGGTCAGGGTCCACGAAAGTGTGAAAAATCTTCTCAAAAGGATTCCAAAGGAGGATAGGAATAGACTCAAAAGTCTTATTTTATCGCTTGAAAAACCTTATGACGTGCCACATGTGAAAATAAAAGGAAAAGAAGGTGTTTACAGGGCACGGCTTGGAAAATACCGAATCCTTTACTCGATATTCGAGGAAGAAAGGCTCGTTCTCGTCCTAAAAGTGGATAAAAGAGAGCGAGTTTATAGATGAGTGTAGTGTGTCTCAAAAATGAATTAGTGGAAGAAACGTAGATACCTACCATCAGGTTCTTTTGGTAAAGCTTTTCTTTTAAGAAGTGGTTTGCGATATTAATGACTGACGAAAAGAAATACGAAAATGTATTGTATAAGAAGAAGGAAAAAGTTGCGACAATAACATTTGACAGGCCGAAAGCGTTGAATGCATTGAATACAGCTCTATTGACGGATTTACGAGATGCATTAGAGGATGCAGAAGCCGATGTCGAGGTGCGTGCAGTTGTAATAACAGGAGCGGGCGATAAGGCGTTCTGTGCCGGTGCCGATATTGTAGAGTTGCTTGAGAAGAGTTCCGTAGAAGCAAGCGAGTGGTCGAGGTGGATTCATGGGATAACAACGAACATGGAAAAGATGCGGAAGCCGATAATAGCAAAGATAAACGGGTTCTGTTTGGGTGGTGGGTTGGAGCTTGCGATGGCATGTGATTGCAGGATTGCATCAGAAAAAGCGATATTTGGTCAGCCGGAGATAAACCTGGCGATTATTCCGGGTGGCGGCGGCACACAAAGACTAACGAGGTTGGTAGGGCGGACGAAAGCGATGGAAATGCTGATGTCCGGCGAGCACATAGACGCCGAAGAAGCTTTTCGGTTAACACTCGTGAATAAAGTCGTCCCCGCAGATGAACTCGACAGTGCGGTTGATGAACTTGTCAAAAAACTGCTTTCTAAAAGTGCTGTTACGCTCGGAATAATAAAGGATGCGGTGAACAGGGGTATAGAAATGGACCTGGAGCAGGCATTGCAGTACGAAGCGGAATGCTTCGGGTCGGCACTTGCGACTGAGGATGCGAGGGGAGGGTTAAAGGCTTTTTTGGAGAGGCGGAAGGCGGGGTTTAAAGGGAAGTGAGGGAACAGGCATCAAAAATTTGGGGTGATTTAAAGCGTCACGAAACGGATTGCAGATGACGTTTTTGGTGTTTGCGAAGTATCGTCGGCATTTGGGCTGAGTGTTAGCGTAGCTGCAAACACATTATTACACGAGGGCGTTAGCATCGTTTCGATTTATCAGGAAAGCACTCAGATAATCCCTCTTTACTTATTATTTTCTTCAATATCCCATCGGAATCTAATTCAATACGATCTATTTTAAAATCAAACGGATTAGAATCATTTGGTTTGTATTCAAATTTGAATGTTCTATCATCATCCTCAATGTCCTTTATTGTTATAATTATGTTAGTCCCAACTTTTTTAATAATTTGGTAATACTTTCGAGCTATTGTTTCAAAGTGTTTATAGGGCTTAACATATTCTGGAGGCTTAACATATTCTGGAGTCGCATTACCATATTCAAATTCTATTTCTACCTTTTTCATATTAAAATCCTTAACAAAGGGCGTACAAAACCCAGGTATTTTTGTATAGCCCTCGCCCATCGTAAATCGCGACCATTCACATAAATCATCTAATAAATTGAACCACAGATATAATATTTTTTCGTCACGTATTCCTGGTCTAATATTTTCAGTAGAGTGGTAGATAATTGTCTTAAGGATTTCTTGGCAAATTAAAAATTTCTCGTCAATCCCCTTACCCTCATAGCTCTTTAAGGCATCAAGGTGGATATCATAATCCTCTTTGAACATTTCAAGGTGTTCGATTAATTTCATACAACTAAATAGACCATGATTATATTCCAATAATGCAGTTGATATAAGAGGTCGCAAATGTTGCGTTTGATGGATACTCTTGATTTTTATACAATCTATAATTTTTCCATCGTACACACGTAGCTTTTTGGCCTTATCCTCTCTTGAATTATCTTCTGTATTAGCCTCTATTGTATATCCCTTCTCGCCATCCACGATTCCCCATTCTTTTTCATTCTTTTCTTTTTCTAAAAGGTATGCTTCACGGGATAACTCTTTATTCTTCTCCTTGAATTCCTTTCTCACCTTATCATCAATTGAACCATCGTCCAGGTGTTTCTTACAGCTTGGCGGTAACTCAAACAAATAATCTACACTTTTAACTCTTTGTTTTCTACTATATGGATCTGAAGAATTAGTTTCTGGTTTAGTTTCTGGTTTTATTGCCAAGCTTAGGATGTCAATTAAATAATCAAAAATCCCATGATATGACAAAGGGAAATCCACTGCGGGTTCAATGAGTTTAATATTTTTGTAATGTGAAAACATTTCCCTATATTTCTCATTAGTTGAGTGAATGACCTCAATTGGATAACCCAAATCATGTGTCATTGCAATAATGCAGAATATTGCACTTTTATCATCATTATTCTTACCCTTAGCAGTAGTATACATACGTAACTTCGAATATTTCAATTTCTCTCTAAATAGCATTTCACCCATTAAGTATAAGTTAATGCAGTGATTAATATGGTCCCTATAACGTACAGAACCGTATAATACCTCTTCAAATTCTCGGAACGTCTTTTGATAATTATACAATTCTTCGACACCAACAATTTCGTTTCTGAACCCAATGTATTCCAATGAGGAATTTAATAATTCTTTCCAGATTTCTAACGATATTTTTTGTAACTCATTAATTAAACAATGAGCTTCTTTGAGCGTTAATTCTTTGCTCTCCAATTCTTTTTGACTTTCTAAAAACTTCTTGATATATTCCTTTAGTTCTGTATTTTTAATATGCTTAATATTATTAATTGCCGCCCTAAAAGAGAAAAAATAGTCATACAATTCTTTGGAATTTATTTCACTCCACTTATCCCTTTCGTCGGGCATTTTTACCAGCCACCTTTTATTGCCGCCTACTAAAAATGAATGCGAAAATTTTTCTTCCCCTCCCTTATAGAATAACGTCTTTTTATTTATACCTTCCTCTCATTATTCCTTATTATGAACCTCATCTCGATATATGGCCTCTCGCATGCGGAGATAGAAGCGATAATAGAAACGGCAAAGTGCTTCCCTCTTACTTTGATGCCTCGCGAGAGAAGGATTAAAATCTTTCCTTTCTAAGAATACGTCCATGAAAAAAATATACCACATTGCGGACACGCACATAGGATATTCGGCATATAGAAGAATAGACGAAGCGACAGGGCTGAATCACCGTGAAGTGGACACCTACGAAGCGTTCAAGCAATTTGTGGATTATGCGCTGAAGGAAAGACCGGATGTGATATTACATGCAGGCGACCTGTTCGACTCCGTTCGACCAACGAACCGTGCTATTTCTTTCACGCTTAGCCAGATATTAAGATTAAGCGATGCAGGAATACCATTTGTAGCGATTTCCGGCAATCACGAAACGCCTCGTTTGAAGGAGACAGGCAGTGTATTCAGCCTGTTTGAGCATATTCCTGATGTGCACTTAGTTTATGAAAATAAATACGAACTCGTTGAAATTGACGATATAAGCATCCATGCGATTCCTCATTGCGATGATATTAAAGGCGAGAAGAATAAAATGATGTCGAATAACAGCGATACGAGTTTTAATATCGCACTTATCCATGCAAGCGTTCTCGGTGCAGGACAACCGATTTTCAGGATGGGCGAATTCAACGAGCAAATTGTTGATATTAACGATTTGACAAATTTTGACTACCTCGCACTGGGGCATTTTCATAAGTGCACGAAAGTAATGGAAGATGCTTATTACGCAGGCTCAACAGAAAGGTTCAGCTTTAATGAAGTAAACGACGATAAAGTGTTCTTAGAAGTCAGATTGAGAGAAGATGGCGAAAAAGAAGTTATATTCCACGAGTTAAGAACAAGAGAAATGATGGATTTGGAGCCGATTGTTTGTAACAGTCTCGATGAGCACGAGATAAGAAGCACTATAAAACATCGCATCATGGAATGCAATCCGGAAAATAAAGTGGTGAGGTTAAAAGTGCAGGATATACCACTGCACGTATATCATTCGCTGGATTTTGACGAGCTAAAGCGACTGACGAAGTCCGCAGTTCATTTTGAGATAAAATACGAATTCCAGAGTGATAATGAATTGCTTTCTGCCGAACATCCTGCCTTTCGTTCTTTACATAGCGAGTTCGAGCAGTTTATCCGCAAATATACGATTGGCGCGCATATAAATAAGACAAGGCTAAAGGAGTTGGGGTTGAGGTATATGCAGGGATGGGAAAGAGAGGAGCAGGAGGAGGAATAAGTAGCTCCTCAAAAAAATATTTGGAATTTGGTTGGTGCCTGGAGCTTGTGATTTATTAAGATAATAGTGCTTCGTTGTGATGGAGAAAAAGTTTTTTAATGATGAAAGAGAAATGATAATGCAAAGAAGAAAGTCCCGTGGTGTAGCGGTCAAGCATACCGGCCTTTGGAGCCTGTGACAGGGGTTCGAATCCTCTCGGGACTACTAAAAACTTTTTTACTCCGCAAAAACCTTTAGTAAAAAAACCCGTAAAAATCAATAAATAGCTTTTGATTAGGGTATATTATATCATGAAAGCGGTAATTTTAGCGGCAGGCGAAGGTAAAAGGATGCGCCCACTTACTTATGAAAGACCAAAAGTAATGCTTCCAAGGTTTCATTCCTGATTCATAGAAACTATCGTAAACGCGTTCTTTTAGCCTGGTTAAGCTGTTAGAGAAGAACAAATGACTTTTACATGAACAATCGGTGCATCCGAAGTTTTCTATGAAATCTAACTCCTTTCTTAGGTGCATGTTCGCAGCTATTTCGCATTCTTTCCGCTCCTCTGCTTCTGCGAACACTACTTCCTTTATTTCTACTGCAGGACACGCCATGAAATAATCTATATGCCAGTGCAATTTCTTGTTATTGCCGGGGTTACGCAAATGTCGTTCTACCCTTCGTTCTAATCCAGAAAGAGCAGAGCCGACATAAGCATAAAATCCCTTTTTGAACGCTATGCATCCTATTTTACCTATTTCTGCTTCTATATCCTTCCTGTTCTCTATGATTAGCACGTAGGTTCCTTTCAATTTGTTTTCTTCGCCATATTGAGGAAAATCTCACAGTCGGGGACTTATACCTATATCTATATAACATATATGATATAAACGAAAGTAAAGGAGGTGAGATAAGAAAAAAATGGATTTTGGATTGATAGTTGGAATAATATTTGTGGCATTGATTATATTGGCGTCTTCGATAAAGGTAGTGAAGGAATATGAGCGAGGCGTAATCTTCAGACTTGGACGTTTAGTAGGAGCAAGGGGACCCGGGCTGTTCTTAATCATACCCATCTTCGAGTCCATGGTAAAGATAGACTTAAGGGTGTTGGTGTTCGACGTCCCGCCACAGGAGGTTATAACCAGGGATAACGTCACCACGAGAGTAAATGCAGTCGTCTATTATCGTGTGCTTGACCCGGAGAAGGCGGTAACCGCAGTGGAGAGATACGAGTATGCCACTTCTCAAATCGCTCTGACCACGATAAGAGGCGTGATAGGGCAGGCGGAACTGGATGATTTGCTCTCTGAAAGGGACAAACTAAATAAACGATTGCAGGCCATAATTGACGAAGCAACAGACCCCTGGGGGATAAAAGTCTCAGCGGTGGAGATAAAAGACGTGGAGTTGCCAAAAGAGATGCAGCGCGCGATGGCTGCGCAGGCAGAAGCAGAGCGGAATAGAAGAGCGCGAATTATCACCGCAGATGCGGAGTTCCAGGCGTCGAAGAAGATTGCAGAAGCTGCGAACGTCCTTCAAAAAGAAAAAGGCGGGATGTTCATTAGAACATTACAAACAATAAAAGAGGCAACGGAGGAGAAAGCTACTACTGTCGTCATCCCGTTCCCAATAGAAATGCTCGAGGCTTTCGGACACCGATCCGAGACAAAGTCCAAATCTAAAAAAGAGGACTAAGCAAGAAATCCCAAGTAAATCCCAATTTCCAAATCCCAAAAAGAAACCACGAGATTTTACAAGATTAATGTGTTCTTGTGGTTAAAAAGAGTGCAAAATTGGTAGTATTGGGATTTGGGATTTTTTAGAGCTCCACAATTGGAAATAGATGGTATGGGGAAGCAATTCTTAGAAATAACCGAGAAAGAGAAAGTAGAAAAAATAATCGCCGACTTCAGCGTAAAACTTGCAACACAGATAGCCGTTGAGGCGGAAAAAGTGAAAATAGGCGAAGCACTCGGTAGAATTGCTTCCGCAGATATTTTTTCCCTTCTCAGTATCCCACCCTTTGACCGGTCAACTATGGACGGCTACGCAGTTGTAGCCTCTGATACGTTCTACGCCGATGAAAATAATCCTTCAGCGTTGATTATAAAAGGATATATCCCCGCTGGTGAGTTCCCTTCGCAATACGTAGAAAAAGGCTATTGCATGGGCATATCTACCGGTGCACCACTTCCAAAAGGAGTAAACGCGGTTGTAAAAGTCGAAAATACTTCCGAGTATCGGGACTCTGTGGAAGGCGAAAGGGAAGGGGGAAAGATAAAAAAGGTGAAGATATACAAACCTGTCGCTCCTGCCGAAAATATCATGCTTGCAGGTTCGGATATAAAGCGAGGAGAGCAGATAGTAAGGAATGGAACCACGCTAACACCGCGTGAGACGGGTGTTCTGGCTGCTTGCGGGATAAATGAAGTTTCTGTACGTAAAAAGCCGATAGTGGCAATTATATCCACAGGCAACGAAATAATAGCGCCTGGAGAAGACCTCAAGCCCGGAAAAATATACGATGTTAATGCACAGGCACTCAGCGATTCTGTTAGAGAAAGCGGCTGCACGCCTTTATTCCTCGGTATAGCCAGCGATAATATCGAAGAAATGACAGGAAAGATAGAAGAGACGTTGAAAGAAGGTGCTGACGTTATAATCGCTTCTGGAGGGACCTCTGCTGGCGTTGGCGACCTGCTGCCCAAAGCGATAGAAGAGCATGGCGAGATTATCGTGCACGGCGTGGACATAAAACCAGGAAAGCCGTTCATTTTCGGTATGCTACATGAAAAGCCTGTGTTCGGATTGCCTGGAAATCCAACTTCCGCATTGATTACATTCAACCTTTTCGTTGCTCCTTTGCTACGCACAATATCCGGTATCCATTTGCAAAATTATGAAGAGGGTGAAAGCAGAAAGACAAAGCGAAAAAAAGCAAAGGCAGGGCTTAGAATCTTCTCCGAGCGTGGACGAAATGAATACGTGCTTGTAAATCTTGTTCCTGTGAAAACGCCGGGAGAAGGAGAAGAACCTTTTCTTGCCTATCCTATTCTCTCCGGCTCCGGTGCAATCACGACACTATCAAAAGCGGATGGCTATATATTCATGGAGAAAGGGAAGGAGATAATAGAAGAAGGAGAGATGGTGGAAGTGGAATTGTTGGCATCCAGGTTTTAACTTTAACTTTTATATTGTAATAACATATAGACATATCTTAGAAACCCGCCTTAACTCAGTTTGGAAGAGTGCGCGGCTGTAGTGTGACGTTTTATCACCTCCCAAGGGTCATATAACCGCGCGCGGACACCGTGCTGTCCCCGGTTCAAATCCGGGAGGCGGGATTTTTTAAAATGACAGAAATGAAAGAACTATTGAAAAAATTAGCCGATGCACATGGCGTTTCGGGCTACGAAGAAGGGGTAAGGGGAATCGTGGAAGCGGAGTTACGGGAATACGTGGACGAGATAAAAACCGACAGGTTGGGGAATCTGATAGCCACGAAGCACGGTAAGAAACCTTCTGTTATGATAGCTGCGCACCTCGATGAGATAGGGCTTATGGTGAAGCATATAGAAGACGAGGGTTTCATAAGATTCTCAACCGTGGGAGGCTGGTTTGCGCAGACATTGCTCAATCAAAGGGTGATTTTGCACACCGAGGGCGGCGATGCGTTCGGCGTTATAGGCTCGAAACCGCCTCATGCAATGAAGAAGGAAGAGAGAGAGAAGGTAATAAAATCCGAAGATATGTTCATTGACGTAGGCGCTCGTAGCAAAGAAGAAGTGGAGCAAATGGGTATTCCTCTTGGAACGCCAGTCACCATAGACCGGCACTTTGTAGAGCTCAAAAACGAGATGGTTACCTGTAAAGCATTTGATAATCGGTCAGGCATTGCAATGATGATAGAGGCGCTTAAAAGGGCAAATACTGAATTCGAGGTGTATGCAGTGGGAACAGTGCAGGAGGAAGTAGGACTGAAAGGAGCACGGACTACCGCTTATGAACTCAACCCTGACGTTGCGATCGCAACCGATGTAGCAATAGCTGGCGGGCATCCCGGTATAGAGAAGAAGGATACAACGATAGAGATAGGAAAAGGTCCGGTAATCACCGTTTCCGATGCTGCGGGTCGTGGTATAATAACGCCCCCTTCAGTATTGAAATGGCTTAAAGAGTCTGCTTCTCGTTATAATATAGAATACCAGTTGAGCGTAGCAGAGGGCGGCACAACCGACGCTACTGCAATACTTCTCACGAAAAGCGGCATACCCTCAGGCGTAATTAGCGTTCCCACAAGGTATATTCACACGCCTGTGGAGTTATTAAGCTTAAAAGACCTTGATAGATGCGCTGAACTCATTGCAAAAGCTATCGAGCGAGTGGGGGATTACTTCTAAATAAACCCTTTTCTTTTAGAAAAAACTTTTTTGCTTCGCAAAGACCTTTACTAAAAATTAAAAAGTCTTAGCGGTTTCAGGAAAGAAAAATGCCTTTAAGAATAAACCTTGGTGGCATCGTTCCTTTTTCTACCATAGACTGGCGAGGAAAAGCAGCAATGGTGATATTTCTTAGAGGATGTCCGCTCCGATGCAGCTATTGCCAGAATTATAACCTGTTAGAAGACTCTCACTACGGTGAGATGAAAGAAATAGAAGAGGACATAAAGAAAAACGAGGATTTCATAGATGCGGTGGTTATCTCCGGCGGTGAACCCTTCATGCAACCTCAGGCAATAGAGGAAATCGCGGAATTCGCGAAAAAGCACTCGCTGTTCGTTGCCGTGCAGACGAATGGGTTTTATCCCGCGGTTATCGAATCCATGCTAAAAAGGAAACTAATTGATAAAATCTTCCTCGACATCAAGGCGCCGCTATCAGATGAGAAGCTGTACGAGAAACTAACAAAGGTCTCCGGGGTAACGAGAAGAGTAAAAAATACGCTTGATGTTTGTATCCATGCGAAAATAGACCTCGAACTGGTAACGACCGTATTCAAGAATCTCGTTGGCGGCGAGGAAGTGAAGCGCATAGCGGAAGAAATTGAAGAGGCTGGTGCCGCATACTGCCCGTATGTAATACAACAGGGAAGAGCCGAAATCGTTCCCGACAAAGCAATAAAAGAGGAGGACGTGTTCAGCCACGACGAGTTAAAAGAGCTCGCAGCACTTGCATACCATGCCGCATATCTGAAAGAAGTCAGGGTCAGAACCAGGGAAGATGGTGAAGAAGTAATATTCAAGAGGGGGAAATCCTAAATCCTAAACTCTAAATACTAAACAAACCCAAATGACAAAAATAAAAAATTCAAAACAAACCTTTCTTTTGAACGGCTTCGCCGTTCCATTGCTTTAGCAATGTGAAAAGAAAGCTTTACCAAAGAAACTATTATTTCAAAAAAGTTTGTTTTGGTATTGTGATTTTGAATTTTGATATTGTTTAGGATTTAGTGCTTGGTATTTAGTTATTTATAACGATATTGTCTACTTAAGGGGTGAACATGGTAAGCGTTTTTATTGAGGCGGTTCCCGCAAATGTGCTTATTGCAAGAGCAGTTTGTAACGATAACGGGGATAGCAATGCGAATTACACATGCTTCGGAATGATGATAAGGATAAGAGGGGATAAAAAACTTGTTTTGAAGAGGGTAATTATCGAACAGGCAATTGGCAGGGGATTGACCGAAAACGAATGGCAGAGTGTTGCATGGAATTATATCGGTGCTATTTCCAAATCGGAGCAAGACGAGATTGTATTCGTGGATTCCGAAGAATCAAAAATCATGGATGAGTATTGGGACAAACAGTTAGAGAGTGTCAAAAAGAAAACTTAAAAAGTAGTTATCATATAATCAAACAACATGGCAAAAATAAAATGCGTTTTCTGGAAGGATAAACTCGGTGGGGAAACAGAGAGGCAGGTAACAGAGGCTTTCAGCTACGGATTTACCGTCGGTCCGCATGGCGAATGGGAAATGGTAATCGCAAAGGAGGATAAAGAAGTGAAGAAGGACGAAGTCGTGAATATAAAGATAAACGAAATAGAGGTGCCTCCAAAGTCAATAATCTTGCCTTGCCCCATATTGCGACACGCACTTGGTATAGTTTCTTCGCTCGCGGCAGTGGGAAAGCCGACGGCGGTTGAGGAAAGAAGAGTTTTTGATGAAGTCATTTTTCACCCAATAAGCGATGGTAAGGTGGGCAAAGGGGAATTACTCTGTGTTATGAACATATTTTACGCTACAATCGAGCGAAGGCTTACAAGGGGAGCTGCGGAAAAGTGGCTGCAGGAGAGATACAGGTATTAGCATTTGTCGGTGCACCCGCGGCAGGGAAGACCGAAGCTGCATCGGTTGCAAAGGAAATGGGCATTCCAGTCATAACAATGGGAGAAGTAATAAGAGAAGAGTTGAAAATGCGAGGGCTTTCGTTAAGCGACGAAAATGCGGGCAGAGTAGCAACTGAGCTAAGGGATAGGGAGGGGATGGATGCGATTGCAAAACGGTGCATCCCGCTTATAAAGGACATAGAGAGAAAAAAAGCGGAAAAGATGGTTATCGTGATAGATGGAATAAGAGGCATCGCAGAAGTAGAAACGTTCAAGAGAGAATTTGGCAATGATTTCGTTCTTGTGAGAGTAGATGCGCCTCTTAGCCTTAGATATGAACGAATAAAATCCCGTGGTAGAAGCGATGACTTATTAAGTATCAGCGATTTTAAGAAGCGAGAGGAAAGGGAGAAAGGCTGGGGTATGGGAGAAGCGATGGAAAAAGCAGATAAGGTTGTAAAGAACGAGAGTTTCATAGAGGAGTTTAAAGAACAGATAAAAAGGATTGTATTTCCATAGCTAATGTAAAAAACCACGAGATTAACACAAGACCAGAAAACAGAGAATAGATAACAGAGAACAGAAAACAGAATTCTGACTTCTGTTCTCTGACTTCTCGTATCTTCATCACAATTTCTCGCTTACACGGCATTTGCAACACTCAAGGGTTTCATGCTTTCCGTGGGAAACAACTGGTATTGCCGCATTGCTCTGCTCCCCTTTCTCTCTAAAATACCTTCAGAATGCATGCTCGCCAAATACGTTGATATGGTGCTAAGTCGCACATTCTCATCGAATGCTTCTTCATATATTCTCTTTACCTGTGAAGAGGTGAACCAACCATTTGGGGCACGTTCGTCATAGCGCAAAAAAGATGCCAACCTTTCCTTTATCGTGAGGTCTTCGCCTCCGCCGTCATAGGGATTCCTAACGGACGATGAAGAAAGTTGTCCCTCTAAAAACTGTGTTATACTTCTTATCATGAGAGGTTTAAACGATTCGCTTAGTAAATCACCTTCGCTTTCCATAGAAGTTTTCACTCCTTCTTCATTCGTCACCTCCACCCGCACCTTTATTCCCATCTTCACGTCTTCACCTGTTCACTGAACAAATGAAGTATAGTTGGAGGTTATATATAAAGGTATAGGGTAAAGAAGGGAAAAACATACTTATTTCCTATGGAGCGAAGCAGTGAATAAGTGAACCTTACTAAAACTTTATACCGTAGAAGATAAATTTTAAATAGCGGAGGGCAAGGCGAAGTTGGCTGCGAAGAAAGATTACTACGATACTTTAGGTGTGGATAAAGGAGCATCGCAGGACGGAATAAAACGTGCTTATCGGAGATTAGCGAAAAAATATCATCCTGACCTTAACAAGGATAATACGAAGGATGCGGAAGAGAAGTTCAAAGAGGTATCTGAGGCTTATGAGGTGTTATCAGACCAGCAGAAGAGAACGAATTATGATAGTTTTGGACATGCCGGCGTTGATTTTGGTCCGGGAGGATTTGACTGGTCTCATTTCACGAGGTTTAACGATATAGACGATATATTTGGTGATTTGCTCAGAGATTTATTTGGAGGAGGCCGTGGATTTGGTAGAGGAGGTGGTGGTGCCGGAGTAGGAAGTGCCATATTTGATGAGTTCTTCGGCAGGGGCTATACGAGAGCGGATGGGAGATACAGACCAGAAAGAGGAAGCGATATCAGGTATGGGCTTGAGATAGACCTTGAGGAAGCAGTGAAGGGAATGGAGAAAGAGATAAGCATTGTTAAAGAAGAGCAATGCCCCTCCTGTAAGGGAACAGGTGCGAGTTCGGGTGGATTGGGAACCTGTTCTACCTGTGGAGGAACGGGACAGACAAGGAAAGTGCAAAGGCAGGGCTTTGCTCAATTCGTTTCTATCTCTACATGTCCTCGATGTGGAGGAAGGGGAAAAGTGATAGAGAAGCCGTGCGAGGATTGCAATGGAAGCGGTAAAAATAGAGTGAATAAGCGAATATCGGTGCGAGTACCACCGGGTGTGGATACCGGAAGCAGATTAAGGATTGCAGGTGAAGGAGGAGCAGGAGAAAGAGGAGGACCACCGGGCGATTTGTATGTAGTGATCCATGTAAGAGAGCATGAATTCTTCAAAAGGGCGGGGGATGACCTGTTTTGTGATATTCCTATTCGCTTCGCACAGGCAGCGCTTGGCGATGAGATAGAGGTAAAGACGATAGATGGTAACGTTGCGAGAATAAAAATGCCGGCGGGCACGCAATCAGGCACGGTTTTCCGGCTGAAGAACAAAGGAATGCCGGATTTGAAAGGCTACGGCAGAGGAAACATGCTGGTGAAAGTGGATGTAGTAACGCCAGCAAAACTGAGTAAAAAACAGAAGGAATTGCTACGTGAATTTGATAATGAAGTGGGAGGAGGACAAGAAGAGGGGCAAGGGCAAAAGAAAGGTTACTTCTGGTGGAATAAAAACGAAGGTAGAAGTAAATAAAATACAAACTATCCAAAATTAACATTAGCACCGCTTAATAGAATAGATAAAAAGAAGGAGATGAATGGCATGAGCACAAAGAGAGAAATAAGAACGCCTATACTCTCAGTTCTGGGACACATAGACCATGGTAAGACCACTTTACTCGATTCCATAAGGGGCACTGCGATAACAGTGAAGGAAGCAGGACGTGTAACACAGCATATAGGCGCAACAGAAATTCCCGTTGATACGATAAAGAAGATTTGTGAACCCTTAAAAAGAGACTGGACGGGAATAGAAGTCCCTGGTTTGCTTTTCATTGACACGCCAGGGCATCATGCTTTCGCCTCTTTGAGGAAAAGGGGAAGTGCTTTAGCCGACGTTGCGGTTCTTGTGGTGGACGTGATGGAGGGATTCCAGCCGCAAACATACGAATCGTTAAACATTTTAAAATTATTAAAAACGCCGTTTGTCGTTGCATTAAACAAAATAGACCGTATAAAGGGGTGGAATTCAAAGAAGGAACCTTTCTTTATCAATTGTAAAGACCAGCCGGAATATGCGATGAAGGAACTGGATGCGAAAATATATGAAATAGTGGGCGACCTTTACGATAAAGGCTTCTCGACCGAGCGGTATGACCGGATAAAAGACTTCTCAAGAAATGTGAGTATCGTGCCGGTGAGTGCGAAGACCGGGGAAGGTATTGCAGATTTGCTACTCGTGCTCATAGGCTTATCGCAGAAGTTCTTTGAACGAACTTTGAAGCTACATTTAGAAGATGCGGGCGTTGGCACTATATTGGAGAAGAAGGAGGAGAGAGGGCTCGGAACCACGATTGACGTGATATTATACGATGGAAAGATCGGCGTGGGCGATACGATAGTGATAGGAAGCACAGAGGAGACGCCAATAGTAACAAAAGTGAAGGCGTTGTTGAAGCCACGCGCTTTGCAGGAAATACGAATGGAGCAAAGATTTGATCGTGTGAAAACGGTGAATGCCGCTTCTGGCGTGAAAATAGTAGCCCCGGATATAGAAAATGCGCTTCCCGGTTCGCAGGTAAGGGTGGTGAAAGAGGAGGATGTGCTTGAGAGCGTGGTGAAAGAGGTGAAGAGCGAGATCGAGGAGATGAAAATGGAGACAAGCCCGGAAGGAATAATCATAAGGGCGGATACAATCGGGTCGCTGGAAGCGCTTGCTCTTGAGCTGAAAGGTGACGAGATAGTCGAGATAAAAAAGGCGGAAGTCGGGAATATATCTAAAAGAGATGTGATAGACGCTACTACGGTTAAGAATCGTTATTCCAGGGTTATTTTGGGCTTTAACGTTGATATACTTCCGGATGCAAAAGAAATAGCTTTGCAAAACGGGATACCCGTGTTTATAAACGATGTTATTTACCGATTGATAGAAGATTACGCGAATTGGGTGAAGGAAGAGCGGGAGAAAGAGAAGCGGGATAGAGCGGAGCGGCTGACTACGCCTGCTAAGATAAAAATACTGCCTGGGTGTGTGTTCAGACAAAGCAAGCCTGCTATCGTGGGTGTAGAAGTTTTGGGTGGTAAAATAAGAACCGGTGTGGAACTGGTAAAAGCGGATGGGGCAAACGTTGGAAAGATAAATGAGATACAGGATAAAGGAGAGAGCATAAAAAGTGCAGAGCAGGGGATGCAGGTCGCTATTTCAATGAAAAAACCGACGGTGGGGCGGCAAATAAATGAGAAGGATGTTTTATACGTGGATATTACCGAAGAGGAAATGAAAGAGATAAAAATGATAAGGGGTTTGTTGTCGGCAGATGAAGAAGAAGTGCTGGGGGAATTGCTGGAGATAAAGAGAAGTAGGAATCCTGTTTGGGGTGAATGAAGTGTGGCACGTTTGTAAAATGGTTTTTACCGCTGAGCCCGCAGAGAACACAGAGAGTCAGAAAAATCATTTATCTTATTTCATCTTAGCGCTCTCCGTGACCACGGCGGTAAACAAATAAGGGTTTAGTTTTGGATTTTCCTCGCTACAAAAATGAACCCGGTATGAGCAATCATTTTATGTTCAGGACGCATGCTTCTACCCTTTATCTCCCAGCCGCGCATACCAACCTCATAAATACTCATAACACGGAAGCTTCGCGGGTATCTCAACTCCAGCCGTTTCGATAGCTTGTATATCTGCAACACGGTAGGATTGTAACACAGGAGTATTCCACCGTTTCTCAGCGATTGTTCTATGTGCTTCAGCACTCGCCAGGGCTCTTGAAGGTCCAATATTATTCTATCCAATTCTTTCTCTTCTATGCCTTCATACACATCCTTATCCTTTAATATCAACTCCCCTGAATGTTCTTTTCCTGTACTTTCTACTTTGCCGAAGAATGTTTCTATGTTTTTTCGTGCGATTTCCGAGAATTCCTTCCTCCTTTCATACGATACCACTTTACCGTCCTTGCCCACAGCACGTAACAAAGCCATCGTAAGAGCTCCTGAGCCTGACCCCGCTTCTAATACCTTTGCACCCGGAAATATGTCCGCGAGCATTAAAATGGCTGCGATGTCCTTGGGGTATATTATTTGCGAACCTTTCCGCATCTTTGATATGTATTCTGCTAAAGTTGGTCTGACGATCAGGAGGTTTTCTCCACCGGCGGACTTTATAACACTTCCGTCCTCTAATCCTATTATCTCGTCATGCGAGATTGTGCCACGGGTGAAAGAGAAAGAGGAGCCCGTTTTCAATAAAATCCGGTATCTTTTACCTTTTTTATCTATCAGATGCACGAGCTCGCCTTCTTTCATACGCATTGACATTGATTTAATATTGACTTAGGTGAATAATAAGGGGGGATTTTTGGGTGTCTTAAAGACCGACCATATGCTTTGCACCTAAATTCACGTTTGCACTTTTATTCGGTTAGTTGCACCTTTATTCGCTCATAATTAGTATCTTAGGAGCACAGCCGCTTTGCTCCCAAAACACCAATCAGAAGAATACAAGTGATGAACACAAATGTTTTTATATGGAAAAGATTAACTGGCAAAATCTGCGAATAAATGCAATAGCATTATCTCCGTGCCAGTGTATCTTTGGATATGAACAGTCTCAAAAATTAGTGAGTGCGCAACAAAACCTCCAACCTTATTGAATGGTATTTTTTCATTTGTTTTTGCTTTCCTCTTTTCTAATGCTTTCTTGACAGCTACTATAGCTTCATCAATGGGTTTGGACAATATGTAGCCTAACATAATTCCATGACTATGGCCATAACTATATCTTCCCTCTATGAAGTCAAGTACACCTTCTTCTACATATAGACCCCCATGTCTTTTTCCTTCACCAAAAAGGAGTTTCGCCTCTACGGCCAAGTAACCATTAGGGGAATAATTGTCCCAAGTGAATTTGATGTCTATTTGAGAATATTTAATATTAGTTAGGGGATGTACAAGATTTAAACTAAGAGGCTCTGCACGGATTTTATACGTCTCTTGTTCTTTTTGTATTTCATTTACCAGTTCTATTGTAATTGTATTTTCAAGTGTTTTCTTCTTTCTATTCTTTTGTGACCTGCATAATTGTTTAACAAAATTTTTTTGTCTTAGCTGGTCTGAACCCAGTATCAACAAATTTAATGCCGCCTTTAAGTAAGCAGAAGGAATTGAGAAAGTTGGCTTTCCTTTATAGTGTCCCTGTTTATAATTTGCCATCTCGATTCTCCATATGCTCCCTGATGATTTCGTCAGCATCATTCAAAGCTGACGATTCAGACCAAAATCTTTCTTCTGATGGTTTAATGATGTACAAACGTTCCCCTTCATATACCCTGAGATGGCCCCATGCATATACCCCTCCAGAAATCTCGTTTTTTACATTTTCTGATAATTTTATCAGTGCCTCTTCTATCCCCTTAACTTTCTTTGGTTCATCTGCTTGTTTTGCTCTTTGTGATGTTTGTCTGAACTCCACTAATGTTAAAGAAGGAGATTTATCTTCTAGTTCGTATAATTGATAAATCACTTTTTTGCCTTCTAATGCCAACAGGTCATTTAATTGTTCGCATAACCTATTTGCGTACTTCTCTAATTGTTTTAATGTTGGACTGCGGATACTTCTTAGTCGACTTTTCTTTTTCTTTCGGTTTAAAAAGTGATCTATTGTATAATTAATCATGTCCTCCACAATAATGCGTTCTTCCTTGGTTAATTCATACAGGTCGCAAACAGATTTGAATAAAGAGTCTTCTAGACCCTTGATTTCTGATGAAGAGGCAGATTTCCACGATTCACACAGCTTATTTTCGATTGCAATTACTTCATTCCATCTATTATCCTCTAAATCAAGGATAGACTTGGGCAATGGAACATTAAGCCAATCTTTTTGTTCAATCAACTTAAAATGCCAACCAAAACTATCCCCTAGCAAAAATGCGAAATATATGCCGAGTTTGGTGTTAAGAACTGCGTTAATTCTATGTGCTATTTGTTCGCCTTTATTATAAAAGGATATTCCAATAAATATACCTGAAAAGATAGTATCATGCGGTGTAAAAGCAACTCTTGTTTCGTTTTCTATTAAACTTCTGCGGAAAATCAATAAAGGGCCTCTAAATAATTCAATGCTTCTTTTCCGGCCCAATTTTCTATAAGAAAAGATAGGTAAGATTTCAGAATCTACGCAATACTTAAAGTTTTTATCTTCTTCAAGATTAGGAAGTAAAAAGTATTCATGGAAATTGCTCTCATCATATACAGATCCATGTTCATAACCTTGGCCATATTGGTTATCTGGAATGCCGATTTGCTTTAAAACATTTTTCAATGTAAAATTTTTATAGAGTTTCTGAATTAATTCAAAATCTCTTTGTGTCCCTCTAAATGCTATTTTCCATAGATGGGGATTTTCGATTAAAAGGTCAGTAGATATTGTTTGAATATCTGATGAATGTATAATTATGTCCTCTCTCCTTTTTATCCCCGAATACCATTTGGGGCAGATATATGTGATGCAAGAATTCATTTCAGGAGCGTGTGGCCTGTATATGAATACACTGCCTGGCATTCCAGTACTTCCTCCCCTCCCTTTTTTATCCCCAAACAATATTTTTGAGTCGGAAAGGTCGGAAAGATTAAAAACTAATTCAACGAAATTTTCCGTTAAAAATGAATTTAACCAAAAATTATCCGATGCTTTTTTCTGTTGATAGAAAATCCTACTTGAGATAATAAATGCGATTTTAGTCTTTGGTTTAGCAAAATCTTTCACACGAATCATAATTGCTTGGTCAGGGCGATTTCTATAAATCTTCTTTTTCTTACAATAATCTAATGCCCATTGTTTACCTAATGCCGGGTTTTCAGGATCGCAAGGCGCCGTATCTTCTCCTAACTTCGTCCACGGAAGGTTCCCTACGATGAGGTCGAATTTTAGACTTTTGAACGGTTCATTTCGATTAAATATATGCTCCGAATTGCAGATATCCTGTATATAGAGTGGTGGATAATAATCCTCCTCCCATTGTGGGTGATAAATGAGTTTTGGGAATTTAATAACTTCTGGATTGGTGAAATTCTCATCGAGTTCCAATAACGCCAAATAGAGACTGAAGGCAGTAACTTCAACGGCTCCAGGTTCAACGTCCACCCCATATATCTGGTTCAAGAATATTTGGAGAATCTCATCGTGGCTGAGCTTTCTACCTAATTTACGGCTTCTTTTCAAAACAAGTCTGCGAAAAGCATCCACAAGAAAAACGCCTGATCCACAGGCAGGGTCGAGAATACGAGCATCATCCGACAAATCCAGCATTGCTATAGATTGAACCAGTTCTACGAGATGGAACTTTGTATAGTGAATGCTCTTTGCCCTTGCGTCGATCGGATCCTTTGAGTGTGCAAACATCTCATAAATACTGCTTATCAATTCAATTGGAATTATATCAAAACTATATGGCCATAGTCTTTTCTGACCTTTTATGTTATTGTTATCATCAAATTCAATACCACTCATCACAGTACCATCAAAGAATGCACGTATAATTTTGTACGGTTTATCATCTCTAATTTTTTTTTCATCCTCCTTATATAGTGGAAATAAATCACCATTGAACGTTATTCGTAGCCATTGGAAAAAATTGTCGAGTTGTTCTCTATCAGTTAACAAATCTTTAATATCCCCATGTTCAAAATTCGCCTTTAAGAATTCTGGTGTGATAATTTTACGATCCCATAAATATGCCATAAAAATAGCCCTTCCAAGGAGCGCATGAGCAATATGAACTGGGACACGATCGCTATCACCTCTAGTTAATTTTTGCTCAGTATCCCATAAATCATCCAATAATGATTTTTCAACTCGCTGATTGGGGTCAATTTGTCTCCCAACGCCACTTTCCCAAAATTTACCTGTATCAAATAACTCTCGCCTAAATTGTTCGACATCTTTCAGTCCTTCAGAAGTTATTTCCAATACATCTAAAATATGAGTGTCTTCAGTATCTTCTTCTTGTGGACGGGCAAATGCATCATATATACGCACCTCAGTTGGGCTAATTAACCAAAGAATAGGAGCCCTACCAGTGTTCCAAACATCTTTCCTAATTTGTTTTATCTGTTCTTTAGATATTCCTTCAATGTCTTTAAAATAGATGCAGGAGTGTCCAGCCCTTCCTTTAAGAGTTGCAGGGGTTTCATAAATCAAATCGATCTTCGCTTCGTGTTGATTTTCATCTAGAATACGCCCGTGACGGAGGAAAACCTCATCTTCTTTTTCTGCCTTTTCTCTATCATACAGCCCATCCACAAAGTCCCCACTATCTGTGAGAAAACCTGCCGACTTCAATGTAATGTTAATGGATTTTTTTAGCGTCAGCACTTCACTCATTCATTTCTCCCCCTATCTTCCCTTCACCACACACATTTTGGTACACTTAATACTCTTTCACTCCTGCCCCTTTAGATCTTTTAATATTCTTCTCAAATCTTCAAATGTATAGTTATCTGTGAGATCAGTAACAATCTCAAATATTCCCTTTAGTTGTTCGAGCGTATATTCGTTTTTAGATTTGATTATGCTGAAAGATTTGGTCTTATCGAACTTATTCTTCTCTTCTCCTTGCTTCTTTATCGTTACTTCCCCCCATCGCTTATTCGCCACTCTCATATCTTACACCATAAATTATACTATTGGTTATACCAATGGTATAATCTAAATATATATAAGTTTTTCGGAATATTTTTTGAAAAGCTAACAATAATCTGATGTTAAGCCAACCAGTCGCATTCACCACTCGCATGAGTCCCACCCCGAAACCCGAAGAGTCACCAGTACCGACCATCGAAAAATTTATAAGTAATACATAACGTATGAAAGTTAAAAGACAAATCCATAATGAGCGATGCGGCGCTTGGATGGAATAAAAAAATGGCAACGATCACCATCAAAAAAGGCTATTTGGAGATTTTAAAGACTTTAGGTAGTGCAGAAACTGTCGTTGAGGACGCAATACGAAAGTATTTAATAGACAAAAGCGTAGAGAGGATTGAGAAAGCAAAGTGGAAAATCAAGGAATTTGAGAGGAAATACGATTGTAACTATGCAGAATTTATCGAGACAATATCAAATGAGGAAGGATTAAAAGCAGTTGAAAAGATAAGTCCGAATTGGGAAGCGGATATGACGGAGTGTGAATACTGGGAGAAGGAACTGGAAGAATGGAAGATGCGATTAGAAGACATTTTGATAAAATCATAGAGGATGCTAAGGCTGTTATTGAAGATGTTGAGATCGAACAGGACTATTCTGTTAAGAGGGCACTTTTAAAAATAAGCGGAATTTTTAGGAATTTTAAAGTCAGGATTAGGGAGGTCATTGATGAAGATAAACGGAAATATGCTTATTATTTGATTAGAAAAGATTAAATCAATGAAATAAGAAGATAACTTCAAGCCATGAAAATGGAGACGAGATACAATGCGAAAAAGCATAACGCAAAAAATTTTGGAGGGACATACAGTAGAAGGCAAATTTGAACCCGGTAAGGAGATAGCGATAAAAATAGACCAGACTTTAACGCAGGATGCAACCGGAACCATGGCTTATTTACAATTCGAAGCGATGAACGTCGAGAGGGTAAAAACAGAGCTCTCTGTGAGTTACATAGACCATAACACGATTCAGGCAGGATTTGAGAATGCCGATGACCACCGATACCTCCAGTCTATCGCAGCAAAATATGGTATTCTGTTATCGAAAACGGGAAACGGAATATGTCATCAAGTTCACCTTGAACGGTTTGGAAAACCAGGGGAAACATTGTTAGGTTCTGATAGCCATACGCCCACTGGTGGTGGAATAGGGATGATTGCGATTGGTGCCGGCGGGTTGGACGTTGCAGTTGCAATGGGTGGTGGTCCTTTCTATCTCACATGTCCGAAAGTAATAAAACTGAATTTGAAAGGAGAACTGCGTCCCTGGGTAACCGCAAAAGATGTCACACTAAAAGTTTTGGAGCTGTTCACGACAAAAGGAAATGTTGGCTCTATATTTGAATACGGAGGCGATGGGGTGAAAACACTTTCGGTTCCTGAACGTGCGACGATAACAAATATGGGCGCAGAATGCGGCGTTACTACTTCTGTGTTCCCCTGTGACGAAATAACAATGCAATTCCTGCAGGCGCAAGGCAGAGCACAGGATTGGCTTGCAATTAAGGCAGATGAAGATGCAGAATATGCGAAGGTGGTTGAGATTGACTTGAGTGAGGTCGTTCCTCTTGTTGCATGCCCGCATAGTCCTGACAACGTCAAGCCGGTAACGGAATTGGAAGGCATGGCTGTGAATCAGGTATGCATTGGAAGCTGCACTAATTCTTCATACAAAGACCTGATGACTGTTGCAAGGATATTGAAGGGTAAAAGGGTTCATCCTGACGTGGATTTTGTAATTGCCCCGGGGTCTAAACAGGTGCTTGAGAATATTTGCAGAGCAGGCGCATTAACCAACCTCATATCTGCGGGTGCAAGGATTGCAGAGTGTGCCTGCGGATTCTGTATCGGAAACAGTTATGCACCTGCGACGGATGCGGTATCAATACGGACGAGCAACCGTAATTTTCTTGGTCGTTCCGGGACGAACAGCGCAAAAGTATATTTAGTTAGCCCGGAAACAGCCGCTGCGACGGTTATCAGCGGGAAGATGACAGACCCACGAAGTTTCGGAATGGAATATCCGCAGGTGGAGATGCCCGCGAAATTCTATATAGACGACAGCATGATTCTCCAACCTTCTAAGACGCCTGAGAACGTCGAGATATACCGAGGACCAAATATAGGCGAGCCACCCTCGAATTCTCCGCTGCCTGACGCTATTTTGGGATTCGTGACTATCAAAGTAGCTGATAAAATCACCACTGACCACATTATACCGGCAGGTAGCAGGATGAAATACCGGTCTAATATAGCCAAATATGCGGAGTTTGTATTTGAAATGGTGGATAAGGATTTTTATAAAAGGGCTGTTCAATACCGCGATAAGGGAAAACATAATATCATCGTAGCCGGGGAGAGTTATGGTCAGGGCTCCTCACGCGAACATGCGGCACTATGTCCCATGTTTTTGGGTGTAAAGGCAGTGATTGCGAAGTCGTTTGAGCGGATACATGCAGCAAATCTCGTTAATTTCGGGATTGCCCCACTCACTTTCAAATCGGAATCGGATTATAATGGCATAGATGTGGGTGACGAGATTGAGATTCCAGGCATAAGGCGGCTGTTGTCAAAGAATGAGGAATTGGTGGTGAGAAACCAAACGAAAGGGGTTGAATTCGAGGTCTGTTATGAGCTGTCGGAACGGCAGCGTGATATTGTTCTTGCTGGTGGCCGAGGACGAAATTGAGGAGTGCAGAGAGGTTACGCAATCATTCATCAAGAAGTAAAAAATTTTCATCCAGAATACCCATCGCTTCTTTCTCTCTACGACCACCGCATTTCTTGACGATACCGGCATAATGTACCATAAGTTTTTTTAGCTCCTCCTTTTCTCGCTCATCTTCGATTACAACATCATACCTCGTTGCGAGGATAGTAGCTTCAATCACGGCATTAAGCCCGCGGTTTATCGCTTTTACTTCTTTTCTATTTATTTTTACTGCAATGGGCGTCAATTGAAAGAGGTAAAATTCACTGCACTCTTCTGCCAGAACGCTCTGGAATATTATCCATGAATTCGCTTCTGTTAATGCCGGTAATCCGGAAAAAAAGGAGAAATAGGTTTCGTTCAGATTATCAAATGCTGCTTTCACAAATAAGACTGCGTCATCTGTCACATTCGCCATTAACTTATTTGTTTCCATCAGGTTAGAAAGCGTTTTTGAACCTTCGTATAGCTTCACAAAATGGTTATTTTTGTCTTTGTCTTTGTCTTCGCTGGTTGTAGTTATTATACCAATAGGAGCTGCGTTAAGCTTCCCGGAAGCTGACTTCGTTGTAACTATTACTTCTGATATGCCTTCGTCTATCCCGGCTTCTTTTAAGTCCATTTTTACACAAACGCTATCAGTTTTCTTCTCAATGTTTTAAAATAGAAATGTTGATATGGTATTAGTATTTAAAGTCATGTTAATTTTTTTGATTACGAGCAGGAGAAATAAAATAGCATGGACAGAGTTAGACCTTTTGTATTCATAAATGCCGCAATGAGCGCGGATGGAAAAATATCAACGGTGAAGAGGAAACAGACGAGAATAAGCGGCAAAGAAGACTTTGACAGGGTTGATTCACTGAAGGCGGAATGCGATGCAATAATGGTTGGCGTAGGCACTGTTTTAGCTGATAACCCTTCTTTAACTGTGAAATCAGAAAATAGGCGAGAAGAAAGGAAGAGCGCGGGAAAAGATGAAAATCCGTTGCGAATAGTGGTGGACGGCAGGGCGAGAACGCCTGTTGATGCAGAGATATTGAACAAAGGCGAAGGCAGACGAATAATTGCGGTTTCTGAACAGGCAATTGTAGAGGATTTGGACAGATTAGGCGAGAAAGCGGAGATTATGGTCTGCGGCAAGGAAGAAGTGGACTTAAAGAAACTTCTGTATATATTATTGCAGCGTGGTGTGAGCAGATTGATGGTGGAAGGTGGTGCAACGCTTAATTGGTCTTTGGTCTCGCAAAAGCTCGTTGACGAAATATACATATACGTTGGCAATATGATAATAGGTGGCGAAGACGCACCGACACTTGTGGATGGTAAAGGGTTTGTTAAGGAAGACGCGATGGTAAAGCTGGAGCTTTTGAGTGCAGAGAAGATGGACGAGGGTGTTTTGTTGCGGTGGCGTGTTCGTAAGTAACTGAGTAGGTGATGGTAAAATATGAAACTTCCTGACGGAATAAAGGATATAAACGATCTTGCCAAACACCCCAATCAACCCCAAAAGGCGGACTCATAATAGATGATTAAACATAGCTATCAAAAAACATTTTTCATTTTTTGTTTATAGATTCGTTAATTGTGCAAACATTTAACCTCCACAAATCTTCTCAAATATCTCCTTCACCGCAACAACCGCTTTAGAATCCTTAGGCAGTTCTATTATCGGCTTTCCTACCAAATCATACGCCCTTATGTTCTCGTCTTCGGGAACTGTTCCTATGAGCGTAAGCCCGCTATCTTTTACCATCGCAGGCAAGGCGTTCTTCACCGCTTCATCCTCCGTAACCTTGTTCAACACGAGATATATGTGCCGAAAGTTAATCTGCAGCTTCTCTGCAAGGTTCTTTATGGCTAATGCAGTGTCTATACCCCTTTTAGTGGGATCGCTAACCACGAGCATTGTATCCACGTCCCTTGTCGTTCTGCGGCTTAGATGCTCCAACCCCGCTTCGCAATCTATCAGTATCGTAGGGAACCGAGCAGACAGTTTATCAATAAAATGCCTTAACATGTCGTTTATCAAGCAATAGCAGCCCGGACCTTCAGAACGTCCCATAGCTAATACCGAGAAAAGAGGTGTGTTTACCGTTATCTCCTCTATCTTATATTCAATCAACATATCAGTGGGCATCTGTTCAGAGAAAAATACGCCACTTGGCGATGCTATCTCTTCCCTTACATCTCCTATCGTCTTATTTACTTTCACGCCTAACGTGCTTGGAAGACACGTTGCAGGGTCGGCATCTATCGCAAGCACTCTTCCTTTTCCATTTTCTGACAGGAATTTTAGCATTAACGATGCGATTACAGTTTTTCCCGTGCCTCCTTTTCCCGCTACTGCTATGATATTAGCCTTATCCCCTTTCATCACTTTTTCTAACTTCTTTCTCCTTCTCTCCAGAAACCTTATTAATTTATTGTTACTTCTTGTATATGAAAAGAGTCATGCCTACACCCGTTTACCTTGAAACTTACAGAAGCGGTGAGCTTGAAAAAAGGATAGAGAAATTTGAGGATATACTAAACGAGTGTAAACTGTGTCCAAGAGAGTGTGCCGTCAACAGAAACAGAGGCGAGAAGGGCTATTGCAAATCCGATAAATATATGATGGTATCCAGCGTGCAGCCACATTTTGGAGAAGAAGACGTGCTGGTTGGGACGCAAGGCTCGGGAACGATATTCCTTACAAACTGTAACCTTGGTTGCATCTACTGTCAAAACTATGACATAAGCCATTTAGGACATGGACAGAGGATGACGGAGGAGGATTTTGCGTTTAGCATGCTCGGTCTGCAAAAAAGAGAGTGCCATAACATCAATTTCGTTACTCCTACTCATTTCATACCGCAAATAGTGAAAGCGCTGAAAATAGCAGTTGAAAATGGGCTTCACGTCCCTCTCGTCTATAATTGCGGTGGTTACGAATCAAAAAGCACCATAGAGTTGTTGGATGGAATCGTGGATATATACATGCCTGACACAAAGTATGGCGATGTGGAAACTGCAAAGAAATACTCCAATGCACCTGATTACTTTGAGACGTGTAAAGAAGCGTTAAAGGAAATGCACCGTCAGGTCGGAGATTTAAAAGTGGACGAAAGGGGGATAGCGGTGAGCGGGTTGCTGATTAGGCATTTAGTGCTTCCGAATGGATTAGCAGGCTCTGCTGAAGTTTTGAAGTTCATTGCTACTGAAATATCGAAGGAATCATACGTAAATATAATGCTACAATATAGACCTATGTATAAGGCATACGAGTATAAAGAACTGAACAGGGGGCTAAAAATGAGCGAATACCGCGAAGCAATAGATATTGCGAGGGAATGGGGGCTGCATAGGGGGTTTGAGCAGATATAGAAGGGGAGATGAAAGAATAAGGGAAAGAATTAAGAGGTAGTGGTATGATGTTATCGCATAAAAGCGAACAAGGAGAAGAGATGGTCAAAGGTGAAGGTTTTTGTTTAGATGAAAAGTTGAAATCTCTTGACACCGAGGACTTCTATAATTTGGTACAAAATCTAATAAGGAAAAACACGGAAGTTCATAGATTGGTTTTGGAGTGGTTTAAAGAGAAAGCAAAGGCTTCAAGAGTTGCCGAAAAAGAAATAGTAACTCTAAATGACGAATTATTGATGGAATACTGGGAAAATGCTAAAAATATAATCTCGGAATTCAATGAATATGGCGGCGGACCTGAAAAGGAAGAGGAGGAAGCCGATCATTGGCTAAATGAACTTTCAGAATTGATTGAAGAAGGTAATATATCCGCAAACGCGAAGTTTGATTTTTTAGATGACGCTTTTGTGGAGTATGATAAGGATAACTCAGGTTTTGAGGATGCATTGAGGGATATATTTTTCGAGATTTGCGAGACGAATGAAGAATGGAAATATTTGGTGGAAAAACTGGCAAAACGTCCCTCTGATTGGCGAAAAAAGTTGATTATGACTATTCAGAAGAGCTATCTTTGCGATGAAAAAGCTTATTTAGAAACGCGTATGGAAAATCTCCATTACGGTATGGATTACTGGGATTTGGTGGAGTTCTATGTTAATAAGGGAGATTTGCAAAAGGCTTTGGAAACCGCAGAGCAAGGGATATTAAAAGGTGAGGGGAAGCTTACGGAACTGTTCCAATTTTTATTTGAGCATTTTGCTGAAAAAAGGGACACACCTAATATAGAACGAATCGTTCATACTGCGGTGACCCGGAAGAGCGAAGAGAAAAACATGCTGGACAGGCTATTTGAGTATTATAAGGCTCAAGGTAATTACGAAAAAGCAAAAGAAGCTCTGTTAAAGGCATATAAATTCATGCGATATGGAAACTACTATGCAGAATACAAGAAAATGAAGGCGTTTCTGAAGGATGCAGACTGGAAACAGATTGAGCCCAAAATCTTCAAAGATATTCAAGAAAAAGATATCTATGGCTATCTACGAATCTGCCTGGACAAAAACATGAAAGAAACTGTCCTGCATGGAATTTTGAATCCTCCTAAGAATCAATGGATAATGATAAATGAGTTTGATGAATTCGCAGCTAAGCTGGAAGAAGAATTTCCAGAAAGGATTATAGAGTATTACTGGCAAAGCGCTTATAGAAACATCCCTGGTGGGAATAGAAATACTTATCGTATTGCATCAGGATATTTGGCTAAGGTCAAGCGCATTTATATTAACTTGCTAAAAGACGAATCAAAGTGGAGAAAGCGTTTTTCCGATTTAAAAGCGGAATTTAAGAATCGCCCTGCATTTCTCGATGAGGTAAGGAAACTATGAATCAAAAACAACAGTAAATATATGCCCCTGTAAGTAATAAGGATATA
>JAUVZJ010000038.1 GCA_030602585.1 Candidatus Methanophagales archaeon
TTGAACTTTAACAGCAGGCGATTAGTGACATAAAATTAGTTACTTCGATTTCTGTAATGAATACCGGAATAGGCAAATGTATGCGATTTCTGCTGATTTTTGTGCGTGTTTGGAAGATATTTGATTACGTGGAAATCCCTGGATTAAAAAGACTGCTATGGCTATAATTACGCAATAAATCCACCATTTATATTTTTTCAATTTATATCTCATTTCACTCTTCTTCCACAATTCCAATCTCCTCCTCCGTCAGCCCATACAAATCATAAACCAGCCGGTCAATCTGCGCATCAACAATATTTATCTGCCGTTCATAAAGCTCTTTATCCCTGTCCATTCTCGTCTCGTGGTATCTCTTTTGCAGTTCGAGCATGTCATCCACCAAAGAAACAAGTGTATCGTGCTTTGCTACCTCCTCATGATTTGAAAAGTTGATGCGACGAATTGGCAGCTTTGAAACACTATTCCAAAAATATTCAAGAATGCCACCGCTTTTTAATTTTCCGATGTAGCGAAAACGAAACGTTAGCAAACGCGAGTTGAGAAGACTCAGGAAATACCGGAGATTCTCTGGTTGCTCCGATTCAAACAGCACTGTCGTATCTGTAAGGCCAAGATACTTTTGCTCAGTATCCATTGCAAAACGGTTGTAAGTTGCCAAATAGGGGCAGTAAAGCTTACGGCGAAGCAGGTGCTCTTTGTGTAGCGGCCATGTGTATCTCCACCAATCACAATCACCGCGTTTGTACGCCGCTCGTGCCTTCAATTCGGCTTCATGTGCCTTGATGTACTGTTGCACACCATTTGGAAGTAGGTCAAAGTTTTCCACATTCTCAAGGTATAAAAGCATCTCTCCACTATCATGAATGTGGTACCGCTGGATGTCTGAATTCCGTGCACGGACGAATCGTTGGTTTGGCTCCACATCCCATTCATCAAGCTGGGATTTGCTTAGCTTTCCAAAGACGTTATTTCGACCGGTCTGCATACCCTGTCCGATGAGGAGGATGGAACCAATTGCTTCACCCTCTCTGTCGATCTTCTGCAATAGTGCATTAACTTCACTTGAGGCAAACAGCCAGGGACCCGCACCGAATACGTCTTGGCCAATGACAAGAGTCTGAAATAGGGAGCTTTCGTTTACTTGGATAGCAAGATTTTCACTCGTAATCCTCGATGCAATGAGTCGATGAATAGTTGCTTGTTCCAATTCGTCGCACTTGCTTAATAGCAATATTGCAGTTGTAATACCAACCCCATTGAAGACATAGTAGTTCTGAAAATCGATAATCTGGCGAATTCTTCCATGGCTTGCAAGCCACGATCGAAGTTTGTCTGCCTTGTAAGCTTCGAGAAACGCACGCGAGACGATGACTCCGATTTCCCCTTTACAAAGCTCGACTGCTTTCGTCAGAAAGTAGAAGAGAATGTCGGTCTTGTCGTTGTAAACACTATAGTAACGGTGTTTGATGTATCGTTGGCGAGCGTCACCCTTCCCCCATGTGTCATCGATATTAAAGTAAGGCGGATTCCCAATCACCGCATCGAACCCACCACGTTTCATAATCTTCCCAAACCCTTTCACATCGTCATTCCAATCAAACACATTAACCCGCCTCATCTCAGCTTCGTCGAAAAGAGTTGCCTGCTGCTGCGCATCGTAAAAATCCGGACCGATAAGCGAATTCCCGCACTTGACATTACCCCCAAGATTCGGCAGCACACCCTCCAACCCTAACTTCATTTGCTGGTCAATGCTCTCGCGGCTTTCGTGCTCAAGCACCTTCAACAGCAAACTCAATTTCGTCACTTCCACCGCCTGCGGGTCAATGTCAACGCCAAATATATTATTCAAAAGAATCCGCTTCTTCTCTGCCGTGGTCAAATACCACTCGTTCTCTTTAACCTGAACGATTGCTTCTTTATACCTCTTCGGCTTGTTATTCGTGTACCAGTCCAGATGATACCGCAGCAAATACGTGTATGCACCAATAAGAAAACTTCCGGAACCGCATGCAGGGTCCAGTATCCTTATTTCCGCAATCGCGTCCGGCGTCTTCCCCGCAACCAATTTACCAACCGTGTTCCTGACAATATAATCAACGATATATTGAGGCGTGTAATACACACCACCCGCTTTTTTAACCTCCGGCTTCGTTTCCACCTTTGCTTGATGCCCTGCGGTCAGCCTGATGACCTTACCCAAGAACTGCTCGTAAACATTGCCTAAGATTTCAACACCTAAAACAGAAAATTCATACGGCGATTTCGGATAATACAGACTCTGAATAATCGTTTTCAAGACCTTGTCATCAATGCTCAACGAGGTCGTTATATTATCGGCGTCAAAATCGAATATCCCGCTGTTGTATTTGGATTCAGCTAATTTAAAATGGTTCATCAAGTGCGTGTAAACCTCACCGCCATCAGCTTTCGTTTGCAACTGCCCGTAAGGTTCGATGCCACGGTCTTCGCAAATCCGCAAGAAGATAATCCGGTCTAACAACTTCTGCACTGCATAGTTCAACTCGTAAATAGACAGGTCGGGATTGCGAAGCGCGATGTTTTTAGCCAGCAGTTCACGCCAGCTTTCTATCTCCTTTAAAAATTCGCTATCAACTTCCGCAGTGCCTTTCTTGCCTTTTGTTGATTGCGCATACCTGTCAAAACTCCCTTTAAGAACCGCTTCTTTTGAAAAGACATCGTATATCTCATCAAACTTATCGAGATACTCGTCAAACGTAAAATATGCAATTCTTCCCACACCGGCTTTGTCATTTGGACTGGGTTTGATCCGGCAGTCGAAAACCGATAACTCCTCGAAATCCGTTACGATGGACAAAGGCAGTTTTGCACTCCATGCATACCGTCTCAGTTGGTATGAGGGGCTAACGTCCTCTTTTATGTTCACCGCAGGTTTCTTCGCTTCGACAAAGAACTTCCTTTGACCGCCAATCCGAAAACTGTAATCCGGTGCTCTGGTTGAATGCCCCACTTTTATTGCATCCTCGTGAATAACCTCCTTGTATTGCTCTGCATGCCCCTGTTTATTGCTCACGTCCCAGCCCAGCGCTTCAAAGAACGGGTCAATAAATTCTCGTCTTACCTGTGCTTCGTTATATGCCGATTTTTTATAAACGTCAATATTATACCGGAACCGCTCAACGAGCTCTTTAATCGTTTGTCTTGCTTGTTCTTTCATTTTATTGTAATAACTTTTTATATCTCATACGCTAATAGATACTTTAGGGGTGGAATATATGAAGATAAAATATTACCCTGATGCGGATGCATTAGATATAAAAATAAGCGATGAAAAACCAGATTTTACTAATTGCATGGCAAACGATCTTACTTATTTCCACCATATTTGGTAATCCGATTTTCCAATTTATTAACTTTCTGGTAAACCTGCTTTACAAATAACTCCTGCTCAACTCCACGTTCTTCTTCATCTCTTCGTAATTCATCTCTTCCTTCTCTTTATTTCTCCAGAAAGTCTCTATCACCAGATATTTACAATTCGTTGATTTCACAAGCTCGAATACCGCATCGAAATCCAACTCACCTTTACCTATTGACAAATGGTCTTGCTTCTCCGTGAAAGAGCAATCGTGCAAATGCACCACCAGTATCTTCGCACCACATTTCGCTATCCATCGCTCAAGATAATCCAGATAACTACTGCCTTTCCTTTTCGTTCTCGAATGCGTCACTTCCGCCATTATCGCATGTCCCACGTCGAAGGTGAAACATAAATTTGGAGATGACCGAGAAAGAGATTCGAGTATCAAGTCAGACCATTCAAAAGGAACTAAATCATTCTCCACACTTGCCAATATACCGAACTCCGAAGCCATTTTAGTTATTTCGTGGCATCTTCCGAGACCTTTTATTTTCATCATCTCCCTCACCTCCTCAATCTTATACGTGGAAACCCTTGGATGCAAATGGAAATTGTAGTATAGCGAAAGAGGCAGGAACTCAGCAGAAAATTCCATACACCGCCTCAAAACCGTCATGCTCGCATCGGCTACCTCGTCCCTCGGATGCGCTAAGGATATATCAAGTGGAGAATGAAAAGCGATTTTCAATCCGAACTCCTCTAACAGCACCATTATCTCTTTCCTCTCCGCTTCTTCCATGCAATCTGGCAGTGGATAATCAAGCGAAAACTCGAAATAGTCCAGACCAAGCCTGTAAAGCTCTTCTATTGTCTCCTTAAACGGGCGGTTACCATACCATACCGGTGCTCCCAATAGAATGCCCATCTGTTATTACCCCACGATTTCTTTAACAGCCTGATAGCGAATAGCCAATAGGGGACAGGATTTATTCACTCCACTCCAACAAATACCTTTTGCCTAATCCCTAATCCCTATTTGCCTATTGCCTATTGCCTATTGCCTAATTCCTTCCTTTTAACAATCAACGTTAACCCCTCGCGGTCTATTATTTCCACTTTTTCGCCTTCTTTTATCTTATCCCTTTCACCTGCCAACGTTCGAGCATTCCATATCTCACCCTCTATTTTTATCGTGCCACTTTCTTCGTTTATTTCAGTCTCTGCCTTCGTTATTTTCCCGATAAGCTCTTCAGCACCTACTTGTGCCCTTCTCTTTCTCGTCTTCAACACAGCGCCCATGGCAAAGAAGAAAAAAGCTGCGAATGCACCCGCAATTCCGATTATAATTACAAAGAAATCTGTAAACCACTGAGGGTTAACGAGCAAAGGTCCCTTTGGCAATATCAAAGCGCCTATTATCAAGCATACCGCACCTCCCGTGGTGAGTATCCCGAAGGTAGGCGTAAGCACCTCTGCAATGAATAAAATAACTGCGATAATTATTAAAAGCACGCCAAACATGTTCACGTCGAAAAACCCCATCCCGTATAGCGCTAAAATAAGGCATATCGCACCTATCATCTCAGGCACGTATGTTCCTGGTGACAGGAATCCGAAAATCAGTCCATAAATGCCCACCATTAGAAGAATAACCGCTATTTGTGGGTTACCAAGCGTTTTTAACACGGAAGACCGCAAAGTTTTTTCCTTTATGTATAGCGAAGCATTTCTCGTCGCTAAAGTCCTGTTCTCAGTCCCTATTTTAACGGTCATCCCGTCAACTTTGTTTAAAAGCTCGGTTTCATCCTCTGCGATGAGGTCAATTATTCCCCTTTCTAACGCGATATTTCCATCAAACGCGTCATTATCGGTAACGAAGCGCTTTGCCTGCGTTGCGTTTCTACCTCTTGATGCTGCTATGCTCTCCATGTGTCCGGCGTAGAAGTTTATTGTCTTCTCATCTGCCGGCTTACTACCTTCCATACCTATCTCGACGGGCATTGCCGCTCCTGTTGTCGTTCCCGGTGCCATTGCGGCGATATTGCCGGAAATGAGGATAAAAGAGCCCGCAGATGCCGCTATCGCTCCTTTTGGCGTTACATACGTGATAACAGGCACTTCTGAATTCAAAATCGCTTTCGTTATTTTAAGCGTGGAATCAACGAGTCCACCAGGCGTATCGAGTTCGATCAATACCGCTTCAGCACCTATTTCCTCCGCTTCCCTCAAACCTTCCACTACGTCTAAGGAAGTGCCTTCTGTAATCGTCCCATCTATTTTCAGCACGTAAATTATATTATTATCCCTTACTTCTCCTCCGCCGTTTGCAACAAAAGCAAATAAAATAGACAGTAGAACGAGGCTGAGAAGAAACCCACGCAAAAGTTTAGTGTTCATCTATGAAAACCTCCCTGTATTTATAATGTATGTATTTCTTTTGATAAATCTTTCTTTTGATTTTTGCACTTTTCATTTTTCATTGTCTGTTCAAAATTCCACCGAATTTTGAGCAGATACAGTCTGGCCCCTTATTTTTACATAAAATCGCTCAACGCTTTCTGCTTCTCCGCCACAGCAGGAAAGAGCAAATTCACATCCTTTTCCAACAGTTCCAGCCTTTGTCTCGTGTAATCAGATACGTGATACTCTTTCGCTATGCGTAACGAGACATCAAGATATTTTATTATACTTGCCACGTGCACAGTAGGAACTATCTTACTGCCGCACTTCTTGCACTTCCCGCTCAGTGGTATCCGCCTGTATTTCGCATTGCATTTACTACACCGCGTAGTTTGCGAGCCGAATGCACGGAGGTTTCCTTTTATGTCGCGAAGGAAATGGTTTTTTATGACCGTTTCCGCTACTTCGCACTCGTCCACCGCTCTTATCATCCTCGCCAAACTTAGTTGCGCATCCAGTTTCTCTACCATTGTACCCAGCGTCTTATACAACGAATTTAAAGGACCTGCGGCGATGTCCGTTGTCTCATGCGTGTAACCGAAGCCATAAACATCCTTCGGCTCTCCTATTCTGCTCGAGGCAGTTTCTATCGTCACCTCTTTTGGATTCTTACCCGAACAGGTTGCTTCATAAAATTCCAGTGGATATTCATTCGCAATGGAAACGTTATGCGCCTCCTTGTCCACCTCTTTTGGATTGATGAACGGAATGAGAACAAGAGGAGCGTCCATTTTACCGCCTCTTTTCTCCGGTAGAAAGAACAAAGAGAAATTGAGCAGTGCATCCAGCAGAAGGAGGATTGAGTCTTCGTCACCGTCGCAGTTCCTCCTCTTCGCCGCATGGAAAAACGGATGCGCATAACAAGCCGAAGCCTTCGTGAACCCTATTATCCTGCCCAATATTCCAGCAGAGGTATGTGGTGCGAGTCCAAGCACGAGTTCCCCTATGAGGTCTTCCTTGCTCGAAGCCTCGTAATAAGACGGTAAGCCATAAAATTTAGAGAGAAGTGAATCCAAAAATTGCGTCACTTTTAGCAAATACGATGCCGCATCAACCGATATAATAACATCCTGCTGCTTGAGCTCTACCATTTGCGTATCGCTTTTCAACTCCTCGCCTTTTATGTCATGCGAATACCCCAACTCCTTCGCTTTTTCCACGCTCAAGCCTATCTCTCCGGGTTTGAAATGCGTTAGAGGTAAATTCGTAAAATCATATCTTATCGTGCCGTCCTTAAACACGACTACACCGTGCTTCGCCCTTAATATCCCCTTTCCTAAATGCTCAGCCACTTTTTGCTTTGAAATAAGACCTTTCACACATTTCACGTCTAATTTATTAGACAATTCACCCAATTTTTTCATCGTCTCCTGATAATATTCCCACAAATCAATGCTCTTTTTATCTCTGGATACATGTTTGACATGCATCTTGGATCTTGCATCCTGCATCATCCCTGGAGTTTGAAAATTGGAAGCCCCACACTTGTCGCATATACAAAAGGATGATAGAAATTCATTACCGCATTCGTTACATCTTCTCATGCCTATATCTACCTCTATCACTTTTTCCTTTAATGCTTCCTTCAACGACCTGTTCTTTCCCCCGTATTCGCCCAATGGGAAGATAGAATGAGGAGCGGGTTTCATCCTTCTTTCTTTCGATTTCTCCGGTCTGCCCATCCGAACACCTATTCTTGTCGGCGCTTTGTCCCTCGTCTTTATCCGCACTGATTCGTCCCTTCTCAAATCCTCGCCTATTCCCAAACACCTCAACAAAGCACTCGGCTCATCTATCGCCAAAAACCCTTTTTGGTCTCTGGATGCAGGATACTGGATACCGGTTTGACTTGCATCTTGCATCTTGCATCTTGCATCTTGCATCTTCTCCAGAGTTTGGTGTAGGACAAGCAAATCCTCTAAAATAGCCTTTATTCTTCCATCATCGTCGTTGGGGATAAATAGCGTTTTTTCTTCTAAAATACCCTTTTCGCATATACACTCCGCCAGATGTTCCTTATCCTCTTCTGTTATATCCTCCCACAGATAGGTATATGCAGGATGTAACGGCACCGCAAAGCGAGCTGCGAGTTCTATTGCTTCTGCTTGACTCGGTGGTTTCAAACGCCATTTCTTCGCTTCTTCCTCCTCTGCGCTCGTTTCCAACTCCTTTAACCACCATTCATGCGAGTATGCACCCCGCTTCAATACATGCCCTGTTTCTAAGAAATCGCCATAGTCAATGAGCATCTCTCCTAAATCCACTATCTCTGCCACTTCTTCACTTACCTTACGAACTGCCTCAGCGGAATTTAATCTGACGAGGGCACCATTTTTCAATTTCACCGTCGGTCCTTCAATGGAATCAACAGGGACAACACAGCCCGCTTTTCCCGGTAGTTCGGTTTTTATTTGCGTACCCGCCGCAGTGAATCCAAGCAAAGACATTGTAGTCGGGTTCAATCCGACAGCAGCAAGTCCCGAATTACGAGCACGTCCATATCGAAGTCGAAAAGAACCTTTTGACGATGGACGCCCAAATACAGGTCTCCCGGCTATTAAATCCGCCAGGAAATCCTTCTTTTTTCTCTCTCCCTTCGATTTTACCAACTTTGCTAACCATTCCCAGCCCTCGAGTTCAAGTCTGTCAACCTGCCGCTTTATCTTCGGTGCCTTCATTGCTATCCCCTCTGTGAGAACGAGTACCATTCCGCCCCTTATTTTATCCGTTGCGACCCTTTCGAGGTCTTTATAGCCCCAGACTTCTCTATCTTCCGTAGCGTCGCCATCAATACAGATGGGACAGTTCCTCACTATTTCCTTTATCTCTGCATCGGTAGGCGTGTATTGCAATCCACTTATTTGCTCATACATCGAAACTTCCAATACATACCTTCCAATCTCATCTTCGCGCGGATGATAAGCCTCAAAGCCCATTCGCCGCCTTATATAATCCGCAGCCAATACAGAGAGCGCCTGAGCAGTCCCCCCTGCGCTTCTTATCGGACCGGAATAAAATATTTTTATATACTCGCTACCGTCATCGTTCCTACCCGCTTCAACTCGTGCTATTCCTTCGATAGGTGCTGCAACCACACCCTCGGTGAGAATCGCCACTGCGGTTCTAACTGCGTTCTCTATAACCTCAACCTTTTTATACCTGCCAAATTTACCTTCTACGAAGTCATAGCCTATTCGTAACGCTATTTCCTCTCTACCGAGACCTTCTCGCTCTAATTCGCGTATCCTCGCACTCAAGCCTTTTATGCCAATAAGCGCCTCCACGCGTTCTGCAAGGTCTTTCGTTATGTTAATTTCCGGTGCCGGTGCGGGGTCAAAACCCTTTTTCCTCGCATCCCCCGCTATTTTCAGCTCCTTCGCTAATCTGTCCTTCAAAGTTTTATGGTAGAGTGAAGTCGAAGACATCGTAAGTATGAATAGCATGTGAAGTTATAAGTTTTTCCACGCCTGTATTGTGTACTTCTTCCCTTGCTCAACCAGCTCCACGTTCTTAAAGAACTCTTGGAACAGCTCTGGATGCTCCGCATGAACTGGATACAGCCGATCGGGATTTATCTCTTTAATAAATGCCTTTAGTTCAGTGCCAGAAGCATGTCCCGAAGCATGAGCAGAATATTCTTTAATTCCAAAATGTTCTAACCAGTTCCTTTTTCTTTCCTCATCTAATTCCATCTCGTCACTGAATGGTTCACAGGACGATTTTATCCAGATAGCCGCTTCCGGTTGGATATCCGTAAGTTGATTTATCTCCCAGAGGCTCATGGAGACCACATATTTCTCCGGATTTTCCTGCAACGCGTTGCAGGTTATCGAATTCGCTCTGTTGATATATTCTCTTTCCCAGGTTGCATAATCCTGCTCGGCCAATTTAGAGTCAATTCCTTCCTTGCTAATTAAACCCCAGCTCTTCTTCGGGACTAAAATCTTTACGTCACTGAGCGAAAAAGGAGCTAAAACGCCCAATGCTTCTATAAGGTACGCAAGTTTTAGGGTTACAGCAAATTCGCGGTTATTTGTTTTCGCAGCTTCAAAAATAGTATTTACTCTATCTAAATCTCTAATTGGATGTTCAACAAAGACTAATCCTTTTGCCCTGTCGGCAATCAACTGCGTGATTTCTTGCTTTACGCCTGCTTCACTGTCTTGTTGTGTACTATCAATTCTTGTCCCTTCGGCTAATAACCATTTTGGCTCAGCGGCTTTCGCTTTCGCAACAAATTTCTTACTTAACGCTTGATTGGAGCCATGAAAGCGAATATCGCCGGTATAAACTAAATTTCCTTCGTCAGAATAAATAATGTAGCCACATGCGCCGGGCAGCGAATGATCCACGGGGACCATTTCAATCTCTAACGAGCCTATTGTAACTTTATTCTTTGGCTCCATCACGTGAAACACTCGCTCGTGGACAAAATCGGTGTTTCTCCTCGTTACTCTGCCCAGCGTTCCTTTTTTCGTCTCGTAAAAGGTAAACGCATCACAGGCGGTAATCAGGTCTGAAAAAGGGTTACTTCCTGTTTCTTCTACGACCTGGAGAATGATTTTTGTCGCTTTCGTGCAGTAAATCGGGATGTCAGCCCTCAGGAAATGGATGTATTGTGCGTGGTCTGCATGTGCATGTGTAAGAAAGACAGCATCTACGCTTCGCTCTTCCTTCGGACGGTTCATGTGCTTGAGGTAATCTTCCCGGTAAATGCCTTTGATTTCCGGCAGAAGTCCTAATTCGAAGAAGTCAGCTAACGCAGTGCATTTTCGCGGTTGTAAGAACTCTGCAAAGTATGTGTTTGCGATTTTGAAGCTCATGCCGAAGTCGAGGAATATTCTTGTGCCTTCTGCCTCTAACAGTATCTTAGTGCCGCCTATTTCGTTCACGCCGCCGTAGAAGGTTAGGGTGGGCATGGGTAATAATATGAGTAAGTTGTTTAGGTTTAATATTGTAACTATTCAACAAATACAAATAAGGAGGTGTAACTAATGGTAAGATTTCTGCATACAGCGGATTGGCAACTGGGCATGAAAGGGGGGAATTTAGGCACGACAGCAGAAGTTGTGAGAAAAACGAGGATTGAAGCATGCAGAAAACTACTGGCAATGGCAAGTGAAGAAAAAGTTGATTTTGTTTTGATTGCAGGTGATCTTTTCGAGAACAATGCCGTTTCCCGAGATGTAGTAGAACAAGCTCTAAGTCTCTTCGATGAAGCATCAGGGATACCAATTTATATCCTGCCGGGTAACCATGATCCGTTTGAACCCGATTCGATTTATCTTCAAAGAATTTGGAGAGCGGCTCCAAGCAATGTCAAAGTATTAGCTGAAAAAAAGCCGATGAAGTTAGATGGGCTCGATACGATCCTTTATCCGTGCCCTATCCAGCAGAAACGCTCCAGGTCAGACCCTACTGATTGGATACCAAAAGAAAATGTAGAACAGATACGCATATGTATTGCTCATGGGACTTTGGAGATCGGGCTAACAACAGAACCAAACTTCCCTATTAATCCACGCCGGGTTGAGGAGTCAGGCTTAGACTATTTAGCATTGGGAGATTGGCACTCTTTATTCATACATAAAGACCCAGCTGGTGCCCAGAGAACTGTTTACCCGGGAACGCCTGAAGCTACGAGTTTCGATGAGAGGGATCCTGGACACGTTGTTATCATAGAGCTTAATAAAGGAGAAGAACCCAAAATCAAAGTCGAGAACTGCGGGCAACTAAAATGGACGATTTGGAAAGAAGAGCATATCGAGTCAGAGAGGGATATTGAGGCTCTAACACAGAGGGTCAGAAATTTGGAGAACAGGGATAACACTCTGCTGAAATTAATACTTGAAGGACTCGTTGATGCTGAAGTCTGCAGCATGACAGAAGAATTAAATGCTCAGCTAAAAGGATACCTTCTTTATCTCGATGTTGACACGAGTGCACTCCGCCTCAAACCTTCAGTAAGGAGTATGCTTGGAGTTGTGCCTGAAGGACCGTTAATAAAAGTAGCAGAAAGTCTTGAAGCGCTGCTAAGCAGAGAACCATGGTTTTCTAAAACAGTAGAAGTGTCTCCTGAAGAACTCGAGAGAAGACTTGAGGAGATTAGAGAGTTGAGGAGAGAAGACTTAGACCCTGTTGTGGCTCAGAGAGCTTTGTCTCTCCTCTATCAGTTTTCTAAGGAGGTGAAAGAATGATCACAAGAGAAATTCTATTGGAGAACTGGGGTATTTTCAGAGATAAGAAGGAAATAGAACTCTCTGAAGGTCTAAATCTCCTGATTGGAGAAAATGAGTCGGGGAAATCAACGGTTGCTGATGCACTGCGACTTGCATTTTTCGATAAACACACTACACGCTCGGGCAAAATCAAAGAACTCATCCCATGGGGCTCGACTTTGCCACCAAAGGTCTCTGTGGTTTTTGAAACAAATGGGGAAGTATTCAAGATTACAAAAAGGTTCGTTAACAGTCCCAGTAGCATGCTTGAGAAAAATGTGCGAGGGAAGTGGGAGAGAATAAACGAGGGTGACGCCGCGGACAAAAGGGTTATAGAGTTAATTGGCGGGGAGCTACCCAGTGGAGGACAATCGAAGCCAGTACACTGGGGGCTGGCTCAGGTCCTGTGGGCAAGACAGGGGGAGATACTTCCCAAAGACAAGCTGAACGAGGAAATTAAGACAAGGATTCGTTCAACAGCTGGAGCAGTCATAACCACAGAAGATGAAAGCAAGATAAGAGAGAGGGTCAGGGGAGCGTTCAACGAGGTTTTAACTTCTGCTACGAGGAAGTTCAGGAGCGGCAGTGAACTGGACGAGGTGCTTAAGGGGATTGAAGAATTGGAAGGTAATAAGGCTGAGTTGGAAGAAAAGTTGCGAAATCAGGAAATGTTAGCAAGAGCTATCAGTGATAGACAGGAAGACTTATTAGAAAAGGAGAAAAGTTTAAAAGAGGCTAAAGAAGCATTAGAAAATGTTGAAGATGAAGTTAAGCAGGCTGATGAACATAAGGAACTTCGTGAAAACATAGATTTCGAAGTAAAGACTCTTGAGCGGGATTACAAGGATTTAAGCGAACGGGTAAGTAAAATAAAGTCATTTGAGACGGGTTTTGATGCGGGAGAAAGGCAAATCGGGAGTAAAGAAAAGCAAATACAGGAGGAAGAGGAAGAACTTGATGAATTTGTAGGTGAGCTCAAGACTAAGCAAGAAGAAGTGAAAGAACTCAAAAAGCATCTTTCAACTAAACAAACTGTTCTGACAATTGCAAGACAGGCTTGGGGTACTCTTAGGGACCAGGTTGAGTTAAAAAAGCTGCAAGCTAAGCTGGGAAAAATTCTCGATTTAGAAGGGGAGAAGAAAGAATTTGAAGTACGGCTAAGATCGGTTAAAGCACCTGCACAAAGTGAGATCAATAAGCTCAGAAGACTAAAAGGGGATATAGATAAAAAGAGGGCACAACTCGAAGCAATAGGGCTGACTGCACAGTTTACTGCTAAAGATGAACTCAAAGGGACAGTGTTGCTGGATGAAGAGAAAAAAGAGTTTGAGTTTAAAGCAGAATCAACAGTAGAATGGAAATCTGCTCAGAGGATTGGCTTTGAGCTGCCAGGAATAGTCGAATTGGAAGTAAAAAGTGGCAGTGAGGATGTTCAGAAGTTAAGAGAAGAATCAGAAAAATTAGAGGGAGAATATTTGGATAAAACAGCGGTCTATGAGACAAGAGATATAGATGAATTAGAAAGGAAAACGGGAGAAAGGATAAATTTAGAAGGGCAGTTAAAGGGGTTAGACAAACGTCTTAGCGACGTATCCCCCGGTGGCTCGGAAGAATTAGAAAATCAAGTTAAGGTATTAGAACCGCACATCGAAAAGAATTGGTCCAGGATCCCTTCTGATTCACAATTTAAGGAGTATAAAGCACGAGAAGATAGTGAAGAGGCATTAAAAGAAGTTATAGCTAAGATTGAATTGTTAGAAGGAGAGATCAGGGACTTAGAAAAGGGAGAAAAAGACCTTAATACTGAAATTGAAAGGAAAGAGAGTAAGAAGGATGCAAAAAGAGAAGGGATTAACGAATTAAAATTATCACTTCAATCTCTTAAAGGAGAATTAGAGCAGATGAAAAAACAATTAGAGGAACTCAAAGATGATGGGATGAGCGAAAAGGAAAGACAAGAAAAGCTGGAGGGACTGGGTTACGAGTTAGATCGTAAGAAGAATACACTTAAGAGGCTGAAGGAAGAGAAAGAGGAGAAGGAGGATGAACCTAAGGGAAAATTCAAAGAAGCTCAGCAAAGGTACGAGAGACTTCAAGAGATAGTGAGGAAGTCACGGGAAGATATTTCAAACCTAAAAGGACAACTTCAACAACAAATAAAAGAGGGAGCTTATAGTGAGTTAGCAGTGACTGAAGAAGAATTGCAAGATTTGAAAAGAAGAGAGGAAAAACTAAGGGTGTATGTTCAAGCTGTAGAACTGCTCTACGACCTTGACGATTTCCACAGGAGAAAAACTATGGAATCCGTTATGGAACCCCTCACAAAGATAGTTTCTGATAACCTCCAAAGGCTTGTTGGTCCAAAATATGGGGCGGTGAAATTGAATGATGATTTTCTTCCTGCTTCGGTTGAGGTCCCTGACTGGAAGGTAGAAGTTGGGTTGGCACCTCTTTCATACGGAACAAAAGAGCAACTTGCTTTCCTGATAAGATTAGCGTTAGGAGAAATATTGTCTAAAGAGGAAAAGCAACTCGTTATTCTCGACGATCCATTGACGAATACCCATATCTCTCGATTAAAACCCGCCTTAGAGATTATGCGAGAAGCATCTAAGAGGTTACAGTTAATGGTGCTTACCTGTCATCCTTCCCAATACTCTGAGTTGAGCGATATGAATGTGGTGGAAATGTAGAATAAAAAGATACAAAGGATGGATAAAAGATGAAGATGCGAAAGATCCAGATAAAGAATTATCGCTCTTTACGCGATGTAACTATTTTACCAGAGGAAATCATAGCACTGGTAGGTCGAAATAACAGCGGAAAATCAAATTTCATCAAAGCATTGGAACTTTTCTTTGAAGCTTCGATTCGGCTTGTCAACGATGTGTGCTTTTGGAACTCCAACACCAAGGAGCCCATTGAGATATTCATTACATTTGACCAGTTAAGTGATTGGGAAAAGGAGAGATTTAGTCCTTGGATGGATGGAAATAAGCTGACTGCTGGCAGGGAAGTCGTTTGCACCGATACTGATTCTTACAAAATTAAACATATAGCTATTACAAAAGTCCCCGCGCCCGAATGGCTGAGAGATGATGAAATCAATGGTAATAAAATTAATGAGTGGTGGCCTAAAAAGGATGAGTTACAAATAAATGGCTTAGACTTTGCAGCAGAGCTTGGTTCTTCAAAGCCGGGGGTTGCGAAGTGGAAAGAAACGGCCAAACACTTTGTAGAAGAACATCGTGATGAAATATCTTGGGTAGAAAAAAGATTGGAAAATCCAACAGGTTATTCAGGAGTTTTGAATGATGCATTACCAGAATTCATACACATTCCTGCTGTAAGAGATATATCAGAAGAAGCAAAAGTTGCAAAGACAAATCCTTTTGGACAACTTATAAACTCTGTACTTGAAAAGATATCTGGAGACGAAAAGAATCGGGTATCAAAGCAATTAAAAGAAATAGAAAAGAGATTAAATCGCAGTGAAGAAGGAGAGCGAATCTCTGAGATTCAGGAGATAGAAAATCGTTTAAATATTCTCATGTCCGATCTTATGAAATGTGACATTGAAATTGAAATTGGGATGCCCACGTTAAGAGAAGTTTTTGGGAGGGCAAAGATTTATGCCGATGACGGCATACGAACACCAATTGAAAGTAAGGGGCATGGTCTTCAGCGTTCCATGATTTTCACAATTTTACGTGCCTACGCTGAATTGTCACATATTCGGAAAGCCGAAAATAAAGCAGGACAAAGAACCACGATTTTTGCAATTGAGGAGCCAGAGCTTTATCTACATCCCCAAGCACAGCGCGTTCTAATGTCTGCACTCCAAAAAATAGCCGCTGGAAAAGATCAAGTCATTTACAGTACTCACTCTAGCTTGTTTGTCGATGTTACGTATTTTGACCAGATTTGCATTATGCGCCAAGAAGACAAAGGTAAGGGGTATGAGAGTTATCCTACCCAACTCTCAATGTCAAAGATGATTAATGACCTTAAGATGCGACACCCAAATGTTACTTCTACAGAAAAAAGTATGCGTGAACTATATTCTCATGCATTTAATCAAATGGTCAATGAAGGCTTTTTCGCTGACAAAGTAGTAATAGTAGAAGGTCCTTCTGAGGAGTATTCCTTCCCCATTTATGCTGAAGCTTTTGGCTACAACATAGATCGAAATGCAGTTGCTGTTGTCCACTCAGGCGGAAAAGGGCAAATGGATCGTCTATTACGCGTGTTCAATGGTTTTAAGATCCCTACCTACTTGTGGTTCGATGGAGATAAAAACAGTGATGACGAAGAGGTCAAGAAGAAAACGTTAGAACTACTAAAATTGCTTGGCGGTCCAATTGAGCAAATTAAAGATGTGGCAACCAAGGTATCAAACACATATGCTGTGCTGGAGTACAACTTAGAGCAAACTTTAAGAGAAGAAATTAAAGATTATGAAGACCTTGAAAAGGAAGCTGTAGAAAAACTTGGTCCGATTGGTAAACCGTTAAAACACAGATTTATTGCTAATCGCCTTAAGCAAAGGATCGAGGATGGTGTTGCTCTAGAAACGGTGCTGCCCGGCACAATTATTGAAATTGTAGAAAAAATAAAAGAATTATCCTACTCTGGCAGTATCCTTCAAACGATGGAGGATTGAGAACTATATAAATACAAAAATGAACAAAACAGAAAAAGCCAAACTGCAGAAGATTCTCACCACTTACCTCAAAGAAATCCACGAGATTTACACAGAAGGAAACTTCAGAGAAGAGAGCTTCTATCCTTCCTTAAAAGAGCTATTTGAAAATTGTTCGCAACTTTTCTCTGAGGAAGAAGATGCAAAAGCTCTTGTTTTACCCAAACGCACAGAAGTGGGTATTCCTGACTTCCTCATTCGTAAAAATGGGGAGGTTATAGGGCATGTTGAAGCGAAAACACCAGATTCAAGTCTTCAAGATGTAGAGAAATCGGAGCAAATTCAAAGATACCGGAATGCACTTCCTAACCTTATTTTAACAAACTTTTTGGATTTTCGGCTTTACAGAGATGGTAAACTTATAAAAAATGCAGAAATACGCCGTTTTTCTGTTTTAGAAAGTTTAAGTCCACCTGTTCCTGAAAACATAAGTGAGTTTTCTGAACTCTTGAGTGAGTTTCACAGTTTTTCGGTGCCGGAGATAACGAGTGCATCCAAACTTGCTGTTGAGCTTGCAAAGAGGGCGAAGTTTTTAAAGGTTGTATTAGCGGAGGTGTATGATAAAAAGGAAGGTTTAGGATTTGTTAGTATCCATCACGTTTTTAAAGAATCGCTCATTGAAACCCTAAGCAAAGATAGGTTTGTTGACTTATGCGCTCAAACCATCACTTACGGACTGTTTGCAGCTAAGGTGATGGCAAGAGATAAGGAGATAAGCAAAAATAATGCCTGGGAATTTGTCCCTGGTAGTCTGGATTTGCTCAAGAAGGCATTTTACGTGATGATTGGTCCAGATGCTCCTGAAGCGATAAGCTGGATTGTTGAGGATATTGTGAAGGTATTGAACAAAACAGACATTAAAGCTATTTATGAAGAAGTGAGAACGGTTTACAAGCAAAGAGACCCGGTAATTCAGTTTTATGAGACATTTCTTAGGGAATATAATCCAGAAGAGAGGGAGAAATTGGGTGTCTATTACACGCCGATACCTGTGGTATCATACATAGTGCGAAGCGTTCATAAGATTTTGAAGAGGGATTTAAACTTGAAGGATGGATTTGCTGATAAAAACGTAACGCTTTTAGACCCTGCGGCTGGGACTGCGACTTTCGTAATCAGAGCGATTGAGGAGGCTTTATCCGGGTATAGAGAGGGAAAACTTGCAGGGCTTGTTCCTTTTGTTATAAGCAATCACATAATACCGAAGTTCTACGCATTTGAGCTTTTGATTGTTCCTTATGTGATAGGGCATTTGAGGATGGCTTCCTACCTGGAGGAGCGATGGAATTACAGATATAAGGAAGGAGAGAGGTTCAGGTTCTATCTTACGAACAGTTTGGAGATGAAGGAGCCCGAGCAAGTGTCATTGCTCACGGAACTTACTGAAGAAAGTCGCGAGGCGAAGAAAGTGAAGGAAGAAGTGTCTATTCTGGTTGTTCTTGGTAACCCTCCGTATTCCGTGAGTTCTGAGAACAAGTCGGATTTTATCGAGAATTTGATGGAGGATTACAAAAAGGATGTAAAGAAAGAAAAGAATATCCAACCTCTTTCTGACGATTATATTAAGTTCATCAGGTTTGCACACTGGAAGATAGACCAAACAGGTAAAGGAGTTTTTGGGTTTATCTCTAACAACTCGTATCTTTCGGGGATAATCCATCGAGGAATGCGAAAGGAACTGCTCAAAACTTTTGATGAGATTTATATTCTGAATTTGCATGGGTCATCGCGAATAGGAGAGAAAACGCCAGAAGGAGGTAAAGATGAAAATGTTTTTGACATTCAGCAAGGAGTGGCAATTGCGATTTACGTGAAATTAGAGAAGCCGCTTAAGGAAAAGAAAGTTTATTATGCGGATGTGTGGGGATTGAGAAAAGAGAAATACAAATATCTTCGCAGGAATGATGTAACGAGCACGGAATGGCAAGAGCTTGAGCCAAGAGAGCCTTATTATTTCTTCGTGCCCAAGGATTTCGCTTTGCAAGAGGAGTATGAGAAGTTCTGGAAGGTGACGGAGATATTTAAGGAGTGGTCGAGTGGGGTGGAGACAGGGAGAGACGAGGTGTTAGTTGGATTTACATCTCAACAAATTACAAAAGTATTCGGTGATATTTTCAATTCTAAAATAACCTTAAAAGATTTAGAGACACGCTACGGATTAAAAGAGACAAGCGGTTGGAAGATAAAAACTCGTAGAGAAGAGTTATTTAGGAAAAAAGAGGCTTTTTTCCAACAAAATATTACCACCTATGCATATCGTCCCTTTGACAATAAATTCACCTACTATTGCAACTTCTTAAGGCGACCTCATCAAAAGATCGTGAAACATCTTTTAAAGGATAACTTTGTCCTAATAACAAGACGTGGAACTCCAAAACAAGTTTTTAAAGATGTGTTTATTTCTAATTCAATTCCGGATTATAATTATTTAGGTGCGCGAACTTCTTTCTTCCCCCTCTACTTCTACCCCGATGAACCCAAAGTAAAGTTGTCAGATGAGAAAGCATCCAAACCAGAACGCGCACCAAACTTCACCACTGAATTTTTGCAAGCCGTAAAAGAAGCACTGGGCACAGAGCCAACACCTGAAGAGATTTTCTATTACATCTATGCCGTTCTTTACTCACCTACTTACCGCAAACGCTACGAGGAGTTTCTGAAGATAGATTTTCCTCAGGTTCCGTTGCCGAAGGATTATGAGAAGTTCAAGAAACTGAGCGAACTGGGCAAGGAACTCGCTGAACTTCATCTGCTTAAACATCCCGCACTTCAAGAAAGAGAAAGTGAAATAGGATTTCCAAAGAGTGGTTCGAATAAGGTGGAGAAGGTGAAGTATGATGAGAAAACGGAGAGGGTTTATTTCAATAAAGAGCAGTATTTCGAGGGCATTTCTAAAGAGGTGTGGGAATATCGAATCGGTGCTTATCAAGTGATGGCGAAGTATTTGAAGGATAGGAGGAAGAAAGGAAGAGTATTATCGCTGGAGGAGATAGAGCATTATATGAGGGTGGTGAAGGCGATTAAGAGGACGATTGAGGGGGAGGGGGAGGTTGACGATGCTTTAGTTAATGAGTTATAATTTGTTGATTGGTGATGATTTTTTCTTGGAATTCTTTTCTTCGTTCATTGGAATTAGTTCTTTACAAATATCACATTCTTCGGTTTTAGCGCAATTTTCAAGTGTTCTAATTAGAGCCTTTTCTAATGCATCTTTTCTCACAGATGGTGATAAATCTTGAAGTACCAGTAGTGCCGTTTCAACCTTTCCAACACATTCTGAGTTACATTCTTCACCTTTTCTGGTTTCTTCTGCTGCAATAATACCTTCTTTAATAAGTTTGTATTTCTCAGTATACTCTGTTGACTTCCTTCCACCAAAGGGACCAACTTTGCCCTCATATTCCTTCCTAACCATTTTATCACTTTATATGTTTATTAGGACATTAGGAATACTATAACAACCATTAACGGTTGGACCCATCAAAAATCTTTTCAGCAGCAGCTAAAGACTCCTTTTTAACCTCTGCAAACCTTTTCTCCATTAATCCCCACGAACCCATACACTATTCAGATTCATCAATTTCCCCCTCTT
>JAUVZJ010000087.1 GCA_030602585.1 Candidatus Methanophagales archaeon
TGGACTTTGAGCTTCTAAGGAAGACAAGTTTCGTGATGCGTGCTGGTCACTGGAACACCGAAGGTCTTTTCCTGGCAAACAAGAAAATACTCGGGTTTGCTAAATCCGCAGGCGGTTATACCGGCGTAGATATAGGATGGAGTGCTTATCGCGGGTGGAATGCCCGTGCAAGACAAAGCGTTTTCGATTTTCTTCCTTCTACTGATTTTCTTTTTGTTAACGAAGCGGAGATAAAAGGATTGAGTGCGAAGGAGAAAGTGGTGGAAGGAGAGCATGAATTATTAGAAAAAGGATGCAGAAACGTGATTGTTCATAAAGGTGCATACGGCTCCTCCTGGATAAGCAGTGATTTTGAGATAAGCTGTCCGGCGTTTAACGTGAAGCCGATAAGCCCGACGGGTGTGGGGGATGTGTTCAACGCAGGTTTTATATACGCCTTTTGGGGAGGAAGGGAAGCAGAGGAATGCTTAAAATTTGCTAATGCCTGCGCTGCGACATATATAAGTAAAAAAAGATTGGGAAATGTATTTCCTACAATAAAGGAAGTGGAAAATTTGTATAAGTAGGTATGGGAATAAAAATAAATAAGGAGAAAAATGAATGGACAAATGATACCAGGGGCGTTTTTCGTTACTTCCGGCGTGGGCATGGACTTCGAACAGGCTAACGCTTTTGACCTCGCTTTATGCGATGCAGGCATAGGCGAATGCAATCTGGTAGAGGTTTCTTCTATACTTCCTGCGAAAGCAGTGGAAACAGAACGAGACAAAGTGACGCTAATACCCGGAGAAATAACATTCTGTGTGATGTCAAGAGCTGATGGTAAGGCGGGCGAGGTCATTGGCGCTGGTATAGGGTATGGCTGGCTGGGTGAAGAAAATGGGAATGGAGAAGAGCGAAGAGACTTTGGTATCATCTGCGAGCATCATGGGCATTATTCAAGGGAATATCTGGTGGAGAAGATATGGGAGAAGTTATATAAGATGGCTGAGATTCGTGATAAGAAAATAGTAGAAAAGGAATTGGAAGTAAAATCCGTAGAGGTGGAAGAGGGTAAATTCGGCTCGGTAGTTGTGGCACTGGTGTTTTTATTTTGAGCAAAGGTTTAAATGTTAAAATCAGGTGTATAATTATTGTATATTTATTTATTATGTGGTAAGAGGTGAAGGCAAAAGTGGAGTTAGAGGACTTACCTGGTGTTGGACCTGCAATAGCAGAGAAATTACGTGAAGCGGGTTTTAATTCGTTAGAGACGATAGCAGTGGCGTCTCCAGCGGAGTTGGTAGCAGCTGCCGAGATAGGCGAAGCAACAGCCGCAAAGATAATAAATTCCGCGAGAGAAGCCGCAGACATCGGTGGGTTTGAAACCGGTGATAAGATATTGGAAAGGAGGCAGGGGGTAGGCAAGCTAACCACAGGGTCTCAATCCTTTGATACTTTATTAGGTGGCGGTCTCGAGACGCAAGCGATGACCGAGTTTTATGGTGAATTCGGCAGTGGAAAGACGCAAATAGCACACCAGCTCGCAGTAAACGTGCAGTTACCGCTGGAAAAGGGTGGTTTTAACGGTTCCGCCATAATGATAGATACTGAGAACACGTTTAGACCGGAAAGAATAAAAGACATGGCGGAAGGTGCTGAGCTTGATTACGAAGACGTTCTTAAAAATATACACGTTGCACGTGCATATAACTCGAATCATCAGATATTGCTGGTAGAGAAGGCAGGGGAGCTTGCAGAGGAGCTGAAAAATACCGAAAAGCCGATAAGGTTAATAATAATAGACTCGGCGACTGCACATTTCAGAAGTGAATATGTAGGACGGGGGACGCTGGCAGACAGACAGCAGAAGATAAACAAGCATCTACACGACGCTCTCAGGTTTGCAGACCTCAATAATGCAGTGGTGATGATAACTAACCAGGTGATGGTGAGACCGGACGCCTTCTTCGGCGACCCTACGAGACCCATAGGCGGTCACATAGTGGGACATACCGCTACTTTCAGATTATACCTGAGAAAATCAAAAGGTGAGAAGAGAATAGCAAGGTTAGTTGATTCGCCTAACCTACCAGAAGCTGAAGCTGTGTTCTCTGTGTCACGGGTAGGAGTTAGGGATTAGCCTGGCCGCCATGCTTCAGGGGTTGGGATTTGAGTGGAATTGGAATCAATCGGACCCCATCTCCATCTCTTCTCTACAACTCTCACAGAGCATCAGCCCACCGTCCATTTCCAGGTAATGTGAAAAGCTTCCGCATTTCTCGCATATACCCTGTCCCATTCTTTCAACTTCACTCTCTGTTCCCAATGTGTCTCTTTCCACGTTCATCTCTATTAATTCCGCCAATATCGTGGTCATCTCCGACGAAACTGATATTATATCTATATCAGCAACTATCCCTACCAACTCGCCGCCGTCAATTACTGGTATCTTTCTTATCCGTTCCGCCGCCATTTTCTTCGCTATATCCGATAGGCGATCCTTAGTAGATGCGGTTATCAGTGGTGTAGTCATTATGTCCTTTAGTTTCACAGTGCTCGGCGTTATGTCTTTGCTTACCAGCTCACTGATTATATCTCCCTCGGTAACTATTCCCTCCGGCTCTCCATTATTAAGCACCACAATACTATCCACATCGTATTTCCTCATCAGCTTCGCCGCTTCCATCACATTTAACTCCATATCCCCCTTCACTACTTCTCGCACCATTACATCCCTTACTGGTATATCCGTTTCCATGTATCCTCACACATTATAACATTGTAATGTATGATTTAAATATTGTTTTAAATACTGGTATTGCAGATAGAGAAGACAAAAGTGCTTGAGGTTAGGTTGAAGTTCATTCAGCTCCCATCTCCATCTCTTCTCTACAACTCTCACAGAGCATCAGCCCAGCATCCAGTTCCAGATAATGTGAGAAGCTTCCGCATTTCTCGCATATACCCTGTCCTATTCCTTCATCCTCACTTGCTATTTCAAATGTGTCTCTTTCCACGTTCATCTCTATCAATTCCGCCAATATCGAATTCATCTCTGACGAAACTGATATTATATTTACATCTGCAACTATCCCCACCAACTCGCCGCCGTCAATTACTGGTATCTTTCTTATCCGTTCCTCCGCCATTTTC
>JAUVZJ010000070.1 GCA_030602585.1 Candidatus Methanophagales archaeon
ACGAGTTCTGGCGTATTTCCAACCGATAAGCCCCATCGTTGAGGCTCGAATACAGAATTGGGATTTATATTTGCCATTTACTTTGCAATAGAAGAGAGGGGTATAAAAAGTTTATTAGCAAATGTGACATTGTCAAGTTAAAAACGTGGGTGTAAACTTTGGCTTGAACTCGCTCATTCTTCGTCTACTATCTTCTTAAATTCATCCCAATCGTATAATTCGCCGTCTTGCATCTCTTTCCTGCTCCTTTTCATGCTTTCTACCGTCTTTTTATTCATCAGTATCTCTAACTCCTCATAGAGGGCATCTACTTCCTGTTTTAGCCGAGTTACAACCTCAAATATTCGTAAATTAATCTCACCCTCGAGTTCTATATTCTCATTCATTATTTATCACCTTCATATTCTCCTAATAAATATGCATATCTTGTTAATATAAGTCCATCTATAAAAACATTTCTGCGACAAAATCGAATGAAACGTATTTGTTTTGAAATCGTATTAGATTTGTTAAACAAGGAGTGAACTTTAGCAGAAAAGCAAGAATAAAAAGGAAACTCCTGGCAATCTATCACGTCAAAATCGTCTTTCAATCCGGTCAGAGAAAACTATTTCTTTTGGTAAAGCTTTTCTTCCTAAGAAAAGGTTTACGTAAGCGATTTTCATCCCTCTCCTTTCACCAGACTCAAAAAGAACGAATAAAATATCGTCTGTAATCCAATCACCAACAATGTAAATGCAGCAATATCCTGATCCAACAACGGCAAATCCGTATACCCGCTTACAGCCCAGTTCCAGACCAGAAACAGCGCGAGAACAAACCCCATAAAGAATATCACCAATCCCACCGTTGCACCTCGCTCCAATGAGATGTGTTTTAAAACAAAACTCGTTATCCCATCGTGATTCCGCAAACCATGACGCACGCTGTACATCTTTGCAAACAAGCCCAAAAAGATTATCTGATAGCCCATCAGTGCGAACAGACATCCCGCAATCATTGAATGTATCCCAAGCTTGACCGCCCATAAATTAAAAGGTGCCCATATCAAAAACACTAGAAACAAGCCCAATGCCAATAAAATGAACCCCGGTATCAGGAATAGAAGCGTGGGTGCTCTCAAAAGAATATGCTTCAGATGTCTCCAACCGTCTGAAAACGAATGTAGCGTTGATTCCGCACCTCTTCTTGGATAATACGTAATCGGCACCTCAGCAATCCTCAAACCCTTCATTATACTAACCCCAAGCATTTCACTCGCAAATTCCATCCCGGTCGTTTTCAAATGCCCTCTTATTTTATCGTATCCCTCTCGCGTGAATGCTCGAAATCCGGAATGCGTATCGCTTAGGTTTGATCTGTATGCTTTGTTAAAAATCCACGTCAGAAACGGATTTCCTATGTATTGATGCAGCCAGGGCATCGCACCCTTTATTATCTCGCCCTTGAATCTGCTCCCTATCACAATATCTGCCTCTCCTTTTTCCATTCGGAGATTGCTAATGTAAGCAACTTTCTAAGAGCAATGCCCTCTTCAAGTCCTTCATCCTTCATCAACTATATGAACTCAAAGAAAATTTGATAATTCTGCATAAGTTCCGGTATATGGATGAAGTTTATAGGTGAGAGAAATCCATGAAAAACAAAACCGTATGCATCATCGGATTAGGCTACGCAGGCTTGCCGTTAGTAAAGGCTTTTATGATTGAAAATAAATCAGCGGAATCTGTGTTAATCTGTGGTTACACTTTTTCTTTTTACAAAACACTTTCTTTTAGAAAAAGATAAGCCCCTACTGGGCTTGCGGGGTCGTGGGGCGGAGCCCCACACTGTGCTAAAACTTTTTTGCAAGCAAAAACCTTTACTAAAAATATAAGTTTCTTTGATCAAACTTTCTTTGTGAAAGAAAGTTTGATGGTAAAGCTTTTCTTTTAAAGAAAAGGTTTGTGCTAAAAGAAAACCAAAATTCTTTAAATAATCAGGTATAATGTAGGATGATTGAACGAGGAGAGATAAAGGTAATGATGAAAATAACGAAGGTGGAAATAAGAGAATGAAAGCGGTAATTTTAGCAGCAGGCGGGGGGAAAAGGATGCGACCTCTTACTTATGAGAGACCAAAAGTAATGCTTCCAATAGCAGGGAAGCCCATAATCGAGCATCTGCTGGAAGAAGTGAAAGAGGCAGGGATTGATGATTTTATATTTGTAGTGGGCTACCATGATGAAACCATCCGTAATTACTTCGAAAAAGGAGAAAGATGGGGTATTAATATTGAATATGTAACGCAAAAAATGCAGCTCGGAACCGCGGATGCGCTAAGGAGGACTGAGGGTCTGGTAGAAGACAAATTTGTTATGCTGAATGGAGATATAATTGTAGGCGCTGAAGACATCGGAAGGGTCATAACTGACGAGGTTAATATTACACTTGGAGTAATCGAAGTAAGAAATCCAGGGGATTATGGTGTTGTTGAGACCGAAGGAGAAAAGATAACGAAAATTCATGAAAAGATGAGAGCGCCACCTGCAAACTTGATAAATGCTGGCGTTTATCTCTTAGATGAAAATATTTTTACAGCCCTGTCAAAAACAGATAAATCGAAAAGGGGTGAATTTGAGCTCACTGATTCTTTACAGTTGCTGATAGAATCGGGTAAGGATATACTTTGGAATAAAATCAAGCATTGGATAGATGTCAGTTACCCGTGGGATTTGCTGGCTGCAAACGAGTTTTTAATTGACAAAATAAGTCCTGTAAATAAGGGAGAACTCGAAGAAAATGTATGGATAAAAGGCAAAGTATCTATCGGGGAAGGCACCTTGATAAAATCAGGTTCATATATAGAGGGTCCGGTTTCCATCGGCAATAACTGTGAAATCGGACCGAATAGCTACATACGTGCAAATACGGCTATTGGCGATAACTGCCATGTAGGGAACGCAGTTGAGATTAAGAACTCCATTATCATGGACGGGACGAAAATCCCTCATCTTAGCTATGTTGGCGATTCTGTTATCGGGAGCCGATGCAATTTAGGTGCAGGCACGGAAATAGCAAATCTGCGGTTTGACGATGCACCTGTAAAAGCAAAAGGAGTGGATACCGGAAGGAGGAAGTTTGGTGCAATCATAAGTGATGGAGTAAAGATGGGCGTAAATGCATGTATTGATGCCGGCACGATTATCGGAAACAACACGGTTATCGGTCCAGGGGCTTTTGCATCGGGGTATATAGAGAAAAACTCGAGGGTATATTAAATGAAAAAACAAATGTCAAAAAAGCCCTTACAGGGCTTGCGGGGTCGTGGGGCAGAGCCCCACACTACCAAATCCAAAGGATGTATGTATTGGGATTTGGGATTTTTATTGATAAGGAGGGATGAGAGGAATGGGGTTTAAACAGGCAGTTGTGCTCGCTGCGGGAGAAGGGGAAAGGCTGAGACCGTTTACGACTTCAAAGCCAAAAGTAATGATTAAAGTCGCAAATAAACCGATTCTACAATATGTAGTTGAAGCGTTAGAAAGAACTGGAATAAGACGGATTTTATTCGTGGTGGGGTATAAAAAGGAGAAGATAATGGATTATTTTGGAGATGGAGAAGATTTTGGTGTGGAAATAGAGTATGTTTTTCAGAAACATCTGCTTGGAACTGGGGATGCACTGAAGCAGGCAGAGAATAAAACAGATGAGCGATTTCTCGTTTTGTCAGGCGATAATGTTATCCAGGCAGATACCATCTCAGGTGAACTTTTGGAGATGTGTGGAGAAGAAGATGGAAATGCAATATTGATAAAAGCACACAAGGATGTGAGCAAATATGGTGTTGTGATACTAATGAATGAAATGGTCGAAGATATTATAGAGAAGCCGAGTGAAGAAATAAGCAATCTGGTCAATACTGGAATATATGCGTTTAAAAAGGAAATATTCGGATTTATGGAAGCAGAGCTGACATCTGCATTAAGAAGCATGATTCGCCGGGGGAGTCGTATAAAAGCTTGTGAAACACAAGGAGCCTGGTTGGACGCTGTTTATCCCTGGGACATCCTCCGTTTGAATGAAATAGTGCTGAGGGAGAATCCTGCAAAAGTAGAAGGAAAAATTGAACGTGGTGTGACAATAGATGGACGAGTGTCAATTGGCAAAAATTCCGTGATAAGAGCAAACTCGTATGTGAAAGGACCTGTCATCATAGGCAAAAATTGCGAAATTGGACCAAATGCATGTATCTTCCCTTCTACAAGCATTGAAAATGATGTTGCAATAGACGCTTTTACAGAAATAAGGAATTCGGTGTTGATGGATGGGGTGAAAATCGGCTCTTTCTCTTCTATTCATGATTCTATATTTGATACAGGGTCGTTTGCGGAAGGAGGATTCATAGCACGAAGCGAAGAGGCAGATATAGAAATCGGGGGTGAGCATCACTTAGTGAAAGTTGGAGCGATGGTCGGAGAATATTGTGAGATGGGTAGTAATGTAATTGCTCATCCAGGGACGATAATAGGAAATCGTTGTAGGATAAAATCAATGAAGGAGCTGAGTGGAAAAATACCAGATGGAAGCTGGGTAGTATAAAATGTGTGGAATTGTTGGCTATGTAGGAAAAAAAGAGGCACTGCCAATCATTCTGAAATCGTTGCGAAGAATTGAATACAGGGGGTATGACTCCTGTGGTATCTTAGTGCAGGATGATGGTAAAATGGAGGTGCATAAAAGTGCGGGCTCGGGCTCCATTGACCGTTTGGAAGCGAGCTTATCGGGATCAAAATACGAGGGTAAAATAGGAATTGGGCATAGCCGCTGGGCAACTCATGGGGCACCATCTGAAAAGAATGCACATCCTCATCTCGACAGTAAAGGCGAAATCGCCGTCGTGCATAATGGGATAATAGAGAACTATCAATCAATAAAAGAAGGATTTTTGAGCAATTGCGTTTTTAAATCAGAAACGGATACAGAGGTGATACCACATTTAATTTCAAAAAAAAAAGTGTCTTCAGAGAAGTTTGATTGGCAAATAAAGGAAGCGGTGAAAGAAGCTTTATCTTATTTGAAGGGCTCTTATGCGATAATAGTAGCGGTAAAGGGTTTTGATGGGTTGGTGGCAGCGAGGAAGGAATCTCCACTCATTATAGGCGTTGGGGACCGTGAAAATTTTATCGCTTCTGACATGTCTGCAGTGCTTGAGCAAACGAACAGGATAATTTTTTTGGAGGAGGGAGACATTGCGGTTGTGAAAAAGGATTCGATATACATAGAAAACAGCGGTTCAGAAGTAAAAAGGGAAGAAAGACTGATCGAATGGACGATAGAGGATGCAGAGAAGGGCGGATACGAGCACTTCATGCTGAAAGAAATTTATGAGGAGCCGAGGTCAATTATAGACACGCTTAGAGGTTACTTAGCAGAGGATGAGATAAATCTGGGGATTGATTTTAAGATGGAAGGCGATGTGAAAGGCAAAAGCATTTTGATGGTCGCATGCGGCACGTCCTACTATGCTGCTGTGTGCGGTAAATATATAATAGAGAATTTAGCGAAACTTCCGGTTCATGTTGAACTTGCATCGGAGTTCAATTACGCGGATTTCGTGCTTGATGGAACGAAAGTGATGGTAATGGCAATTACGCAATCTGGAGAGACAGCGGATACGCTGATGGCGATGAAAAAAGCGAAGAGATATGGTTGTAAAACGGTAGCGATAACAAATGTTTTGGGTAGTTCGGCTACGAGAATCGCAGATGAGACGATATACATCAGAGCAGGTCCGGAGATAGGTGTTGCGGCGACAAAAAGCTTCGTAGCACAGCTTGCTATTTTTTATCTGTTAGGGTTGTTCCTTTCGGAGATGCCTGCGAGTGAGTTTGTGGACCATCTCGAGGAACTGAAGAGAATGCCGCAAGTAGCTCAGATGGTGCTTGACGATGAGAATGTAAATATACAAAAGCATGCCAGGTATCTTTCCCGATATGAGCATGTGTTCTTCGTGGGAAGGGGAGTAAACCTGCCTATTGCTCTGGAAGGGGCATTAAAGCTGAAGGAAATATCATATATACATGCAGAGGGATACGCAGCGGGTGAACTCAAACACGGACCTTTTGCACTGCTTACCGAAGATACACCGGTAATTGCGATTTTAACCCCGGGTAACACTTATGAGAAGACGCTGGGGAATGTGAAGGAGATAAAGGCAAGAGGTGCTCCGGTAATAGCAATCGCAGAAGAGAGTGATGAGGAAGTGGAGAAGTATGTGGATGCAGTGATAAGGGTTCCGAGGACAAGTGCGATATTCTCTCCTATTTCCAACACCATTGTTCTTCACTTACTCGCATACTGGACTGCAAAAGAGCGGGGCTGTGAAATAGATAAACCGAGGAATCTGGCAAAGAGTGTGACGGTGGAGTGAAAAGGTTCGTGAAATGAAAATAATCATAACAGGAGGCGCAGGGTTCATAGGCTCAAATCTTGCTGAAGAGCTGTCGAAGGAAAAGGATAACGAAGTTATTATTGTGGATGATTTATCTACGGGAAATATAGGGAATATTGCGAAGCATTTTGATCAAACTTTCTTAAAGTTTGAGTTTGATATTGAGTTTGTTAAAGGAAGCGTTACGGATTTAGATTTATTGAATAGAATTTTTAAGGATGCCGATTATGTTTTCCATCAAGCAGCGATACCAAGTGTGCAGAGGAGTATCGAGGACCCTGTAAGGACAAATGAAGTGAATGTAAAAGGGACACTAAACGTTCTCAGTGCCGCAAGGGATGGAGGAGTGAAGAAGGTGATTTATGCTTCTTCGAGTTCAGTTTATGGCGATACACCCGAACTTCCGAAGAGAGAAGATATGAACTCAAATCCCAAATCACCTTATGCCGTTTCTAAATTGACTGGGGAGTATTACTGCAATGTTTTTAATGAAGTTTATGGCTTGAAAACGATTTCATTACGTTATTTCAACGTTTACGGACCTAAACAAGACCCATCTTCGGAATATGCGGCTGTAATACCGCGGTTTATAACGCGGGTGCTGGAAAACAAACCACCTATCATTTACGGTGATGGCAATCAGACAAGAGACTTTACTTTTGTTAACGATGTAGCTCAAGCGAATATTCGGGCTATGGAAAAGAACGTTGAAGGGGTGTTTAATATAGCTTGTGGAGAGCGAATCAGCATAAAGGAACTTGCAACTACAATAATGGAGATTGTGGGTGCGAGGCTAGATTTAGTTTACGACAAACCAAGACCGGGAGATATTAAAGATTCCTTAGCAGACGTATCCTTAGCTAAGGGAAAACTTAATTATAGACCAAAGTTCAACTTGATAGAAGGTCTAGAGGAGACGATACAATGGTTTCAGAAGGACGGGTTTTAGAATCAACAGTATATCCCAGCGTTACAGAAGAAGTCGTGAAACTCATTTTATATTTATATGAAATGCAATTGAAAATAATATTAGAGGTGGGGGGATTGTCAATATTTGTTCAATTTAAGACGGAATCCGGTTGGAGTGAGCTATACTAAGTTTGATAAAAGGGGGCAAATCTACGGGTATGAACAACATGAAAAAAGGATTCTTTTTGGTCTCCCTTTAGTGCTTTTTCTACCCGGCTACTCTTTAATCGCCGCTTTATTCCCACGAAAGACGGTCTGGATGCGATAGAGCGTATTGCACTCAGCTTTGGTGAGCATTGCAATTACACCCTTGCTCGGCTTGGCATTGAACTACACGCCGTTTGGGATTAGATTATCTCCCGTTCTTATCGTTCTTTCTGTATTCACGGTTTCACTTGCCTTAGGTGCGTATGTAATTTGACAATGTCAAATTAAAACATCAATTTTAATAAGATATTTCCTTGGCATGAGCTATTAACTTCTCTCCTTTTCCACCTAATACGAAAAATCTTTGCATCTATAAGGATGGATAGCCAGAATATCCGTTCACAGTG
>JAUVZJ010000054.1 GCA_030602585.1 Candidatus Methanophagales archaeon
CACTGTGAACGGATATTCTGGCTATCCATCCTTATAGATGCAAAGATTTTTCGTATTAGGTGGAAAAGGAGAGAAGTTAATAGCTCATGCCAAGGAAATATCTTATTAAAATTGATGTTTTAATTTGACATTGTCAAATTAAAATGAACATTTTATCTCTTCTACTCATTGCCGCTTTCATTGAACTGCTTTGATTGTCGCAACATTCTTTCTTTATAAGATGGGGGTTCCATGCAGCTAAAAGGAATTGAACCTAATCCACCAATTCAAACTTTATCGGCATCTTTAAACCCGATGTTTTGCAAGTAGATCACGAACCTTGGGAACCAGTTCTTTTGGGATTTCCATAATCGTCTGTCCTTCATGTTCATAGATGGCTTCGTCTTCTGCGACTGCTTCCTCCTCGGTTTGGCGCTCATAATACGCTAAAACACGTTGTACCCGCTCTTCATCCCATCCAGGTGGAAATTTATTCTTATTCTCTCTCATTTTTTCCTTCTTCGCATACGCCTTCGATAAGCCATTAGTGCTTTTCCTAATAAATCATATGCTGTTATCACAGATTTCTCCATAAAAGGGTATTTTAATCTTACTTCTTGTTCTTTTTACTAATTTAAGAAAAGGTTTGTTTAAAATATGAGAATTAAAGAAGGCGTGTATTGGTATAAGGAGAAAGGATTGCTTGATGCAAACACATACGTGATAAAGGATGAAATCACAGTTCTCATAGACCCTGGATTGGAAAAATACCTTGGGCGGCGACTCGAAGAAATGCAAGAGGATGGAATAGACCCGAAGGAAGTAGATTTGATAACAATTACACATCTCCATCCTGACCACTGTGACGCAACCGCTTCGCTCAAGGAAGTTTCGGGTGCGAAAGTTGCACTACATCAATCACAAGTGGAATATCTTGACATTATGACTGAAGAAACTTCGAGGTTCCTTGACATTGGCATAGCAAAGAAATTCACTGCGGATTTTGTGTTTGAGGAGCGTATAGAAAACACCGAGTTGAAGATATTACATACACCAGGGCATTCTCCAGAGAGTATATGTCTTTACGCCTCGGATAAAAAGATTTTGATATGCGGGGATCTGGTGTTTGAGAAAGGAATAGGAAGGACTGATTTGCCGCTTGGCAATACGGAAGAGCTGAAAAACTCCATTAATGCGGTGTCAGCGCTGGATACTGAACTTTTGTTACCGGGACACGGTGCGGTAATAGAAGGGAGAGGAAACATTGAAAGGAATTATGAGTTCGTAAGAGAATTTTATTTCAAACACCCTCACTCGTACCTGTAAAACACTCATCCACCTTTAGATGCTCTGCTCTGAACGACCTTCTGTTGCATATCCTTTCCATCATTTCACGCTGCTTCTCTTTTGCTTCCTCTTCCATCTTTCCTTTCACCTCAAAATAAAATGTCTTTTTCCCCGCTCTATCACTGCCCTCATTCAACTTCCCTTCGTTTATCACCACTTCTCCACCCTTCAAAAGATACGAACAATTACGTAGTCGCTTCTCTAACTCTCTTCCGTCTGTATTTTCTCCTATATCATAAACCGCAATATCCGCATCCGCACCTATACTCAGATGACCTTTATTTTTCAAGCCAAGTTGCCTTGCTGGATTCGTTCTCGTTATTTCCGCGAGTTCGTATAACGAATATTCAACGTTAGGTAACGCCTCATTCGTTAGCTCTTTTCTGTTACCTCGGCTCAGCAACCCTGCGAATATCTCTGGATAAGAGTAAAAGAGGCATCCATTGGGGCTATCTGTGGAAAAAGAAATGCAGCATGACTTCAAATATTCCAAAACTTCCAGTGCAAATCTTATTGACAACACCACTTTATCTTCTGCCCTCTTCTCGTTCGACTTTGAAAATATCAATGGCTTCTCCAACCCTATATCCACGCTAATGAAATTTTCAACCTCAGCAGGAACGTCATACCCAATTCTCATATTTATATCCTCGTTCTCTGAAGTGCTAAAAATGCCGAGGTCAGCAGCTCCGCCTTTTTTTAATACTTCCCTCGCTACTTCGTATCTCTCTTCGTTATCTATACCCGAAGCGATATGAGCCAAATCGAAAGCACTTAAAACATCTGTATCTTCGTCCAACAGCTCAGGATACGTCCTCAACTGTATCTTCGGCAAAATCCACGCCCCTGATTTGATTATTTCATAAAAGAAATTCAAACATCTCTTCTCGTCTATATCACGATAAAAAAAACCCTGCTTCGCATATCTCACCCCCGCATCGTAGATCTTCACGCTTATGGACTTCGTGAGGTCTAAAAGAAAAAGAATGACGTTCTTCACACTTTCCTTATCGCCTTCTCTTATTTCCCTTTCTATATCGTATAAATTCAGAACGAGGAATGCAGAAGTGTCCAGCACGGGAATGCTGCTGAGCTCGTGATGCACGTAACTTGCGGTGTTCAAGGTCATTAAAGGCTCGTTTACGTGCGTATAGCCCATCTTCGCATAAGTATATCCTATTTCTGCCAGTGTGGGGAAGCCAAACGTAAATCTCGTTAAGTTCAGTCCATACGTCGCTACATGGCTGTGCACGTCTATCCCACCTGCCATTACTGTTTTATCGGTTGCATCTATTATCTCTTCAGGTTCGGGTTTTATTTCGTCCACTATCTTACCATCGGCAATGAAAATGTCCATCCTTTCGCCTTCTATTCCATTCGCAGGGTCGTAAACTGTGCCGTTTTTTATGCATAGTTTCATTTTTCAATTTGCACTCTGCATTTTGCAATTAATTACTCAAAGTCCACAGGATATTGAGCAATTACTTTTTTAGTATGGCGGCATAGCGCTGGTCCTCTTAAATTGTTCATTACTGAACAGCACGAGATATTCATTGATTCCGACATCTTCAGACAGTTTTTTAGCGATTTCTTCCACGGAGTCACGGCTGTAACCATGAATAACGGTGAACAAATTGCACTCCCACTTCCCGGGTATGGTCATTCGCTCGTAGCAGTGGGTTATCTCTTTATAAGAGGATAGCATAGTTCCAACACTCTCCACACGATTTTTGGGCACCTTCCACGCCACTACCGCGTTCGCAACAATGCCTACTTTTCGCTGATTTACCGAGATACCAAGTCTTTTGACGACTCCTTTGCTTATCAACTTCCTTAACCTTGCAATCACCTCATCCTCGCTTGTCCCTATTTCCTTTGCAATTTCCTCGAAGGGTTCCTTCACCAGCGGTATTCCGGCTTGCGTTATGCGTATAATAGCCTGGTCTATCTCATCCATATCTATGTGCTTCACCTCCTTGTATCCGCGTCAGTAAATTTGAAGCGAACGTCAATCTTAAATAAACGAGTGTCGGGCAGGTCTAAGACGTCGGAGTCCGGGATTTCGGCTCTTCTTTTTATCTCCTCTACCGTGTCTCTCAAATCTTTATCACCGCACGTCGTAATGGTGAACCAGAGATTATAATCATGTTCACGGCGATAGTTGTGGGTAACGCTCATGTATTCATTAACGATGCGGACAACCTTTTCCATTTTCTCCTCCGGCACCTTCATAGCGATTAATGTAGAAGAACATAAACCTAATTTTTTAGCGTCGAGAATAGACCGGATTTTACGGATGACACCATCAGATAAAAGCCTTTTGGTGCGTGATAACACCTCTTCCTCTGCGATTCCAAGCTTTTTCCCCAACTCCGCCCAGGGTCTCTTTTCCACCGGGAAGTCATCCTGCAGTAATTGTAACAGTTCTTTATCCAGTTTATCCAGCTTGGCAGGCTCTTTCGCACTCAATTTTTATCACCTCTGTATTTACTCATATCTTGCAGACTTAAAAGTTTTGATTTTAGAATTTGAAGGATTTAGGATTTTCTTTCCCTCCTGCTGGTATATATGGACACCAAGGCTCCTCAGCTAAACAGTCGCCTTTTAATTCCTCAGGCTCGTGCAGACCACCACAGACATCTAAGAAACTTGTCAAGCCGTATGCTCGTGCACGACACCCACCACAGACGTCATGGTATTCACAGACACCGCACTTACCCTTCAAGTTGTCGAAGTCCCGAAGCGCTTTAAATATGGGCGAATCAAGCCATATTTTCTCGAATTTCGTTTCTCGAATGTTACCAAGTTTTATAGGGAGATAGGGGCAAGGAGTGACTTCTCCTGTTGGATATATACGACAATAAGAGAGTCCGGCAATGCATCCACGAGTCCACCTTTCCTGTTTTAAACCTTTTTGCGATGCGATTCGCATAAATTGTGGCGCACATACAGGTCTAACATTGAGGTTATATTGTGCAGTTGCTATTCTCTCAAGCACACCTTTAATCATGCGCTCATACATGTCCGCAGATATATCCTCTATTTTTACACCTCTACCGGTAGGCACGAGAAAGAAGAGGTGAAATGCGGTTGCACCATGTTTTTCCGCTAACGCCATTATGTCGTCAATCTCATCGTAGTTCTGTTGCGTCACGGTGGTGTTGACCTGGACGTTTATATCGTTTCTTATGCACGCGTCAATCCCTTCCAATGCACCTCTCCACGAACCTTTCACGCCACGAAACTCATCATGCCGCTCTTGTATGCTGGAATCGAGGCTGACGGCAACTGCTTTTACACCACTGGATTTGAGTTCCCTCGCAACGGAATCAGTTATGAGCGTTCCATTGGTGCCCATTGCCACAGTCAATCCCTTTTCTGTTCCATACCGTGCGAGTTCGAAAACGTCATCGCGGAGTAGTGGTTCTCCACCGCTTAGTATGAGAATAGGTTTGCTTACCTCCGCTATCTGGTCTATGAGCATCTTACCCTCATCTGTGCTTAACTCTCCTTTTCCAGCTCTTTCACTCGCATCAATGTAACAATGCGGGCACGCCAAATTACACGCGAAGGTCATGTTCCAGGAGATTAGCCGAGGCACGTGCTTTTGACTCATTTTTGTTATTTCAGTCTGTTTCATATAAAAAGGTATTGTAAAACATTTGACTTTTGCACTTTGCACTTTCCATTCTTCAATGTCTGTTCAAAATTCCGCTGAATTTTGAGCAGATACTCATTCCCTTTCCCTCTTCCATCTACAACCCGCCATATATCTTTTACAAATTTTTTCCCAATATAGTGAAGTTTAGTTTCAATTGTTAGCCAAATTTATTGGAAACCATTGATAAGGTTCTATAAGTATTAAGCAGTTTTAAATAAAGAGATTTGAAATAAATTATCAATAGCAAAATAAAGGAATAGGGAGTAAATGAGCGATAAAAATCTGGTAAACGTGCAAATACCGGCAGAAGAAGTCGAAAACATAGACGAGCTCGTTAGAGATGGTTATTATGGAAACAGAAGCGTTGCAATCAGAGATATAATCAGACGTGGAGCGGCGCATCTTAGATTGGGATTTCGTTCTGTAAAACCAAAAGAAGAAGATAAAAAAACCCGTAGAAATGGTGTACATGAGGATTTCTATGCCGTATCAAGGGGAAGAGGGAGAAAGTATTGATTATAGGTAGTGAATACTGAATCGAAGATTGTAATGGGAAAGTCCTGGGCTTCTGCAAGCAGAAACTCCCTTAGACTGAAGGATGAGATGAAAAGAGAAAAAAACATTAAAACGTCCAGGTTTTGCTGGAAATATATACATGCCGCACTGTTCGTAACGGGAGTCTTGACATTCGGGTTCCTCGATGCGTTTACCGCGGTGCTCATGATAGAGAAGTATGGCATAGGTGCGGAATTCAATCCACTGATGAGGGTGCTCTTTCTCACGCAGGGGAGTGTCGGGTTCATCGTATTCAAGGTCGTTGCGGCAGCATTGATTCTATCCGCGCCTTTTCTGCTCTATAAAAGAGAGCCCATGAACTGGACGACAGCGGGTTTCTTATCGGTTTTTGCTGTAAGCGGAGCAGTGGCAGCGATGAATAACTACTTCTTTTTGACCAGCGGGCAGGTATGGATAGAACCGGTGGTTATAATCGGTGCGGTGCTTATCATGGTAGTGGCGGCGCTGCAGATTGGAGAAAAAATGGACTCCCCATCGCCGCGAAAGAAACTGTTCAGAATCTCTGATGAGAAGTGGGAGCGGATGAAGCTCGAAATGGGGTATCCGGAGTGAATGAAAGAAAGTTTGATCAAAGAAACTTAGTGTTTACCGCCGAGAGCACGGAGAGCGCTGAGATGAGATAAATAATTTTTCTGGCTCTCTGTGTTCTCTGCGGGCTCAGCGGTAAACAAGTACCTTTTTCTAAAAAGTTTTATAAAGTCTTAGAATTGTGCAAGAATTGAGGGAAGAAAATGGTGACAAGAGATGAAGATTGGCTAAGGCAGGCAAAAAGTGATTTGGAGCATGCGCGACATGCTCTTGAGGATGAGGATTATGAATGGTCTTGTTTTGCTGCTCAGCAGGCTGCGGAAAAAGCGGTGAAAGCACTTTATCAGAAACTCGGTGCTGATGCATGGGGGCATTCAGTAAGCACTCTGCTCTCTAATCTACCCGCTGAAATTTACCCTGAAGACGTATTAATAGATAAAGCAAAGGAACTCGATGGGCACTATATCCCTTCACGTTATCCTAATTCCTATCCTTCTGGCGCACCTTTAGATTTTTACACAAGAGCAGAATCTGAAAGAGTAATAGGATATGCAGCAGAAATTATCGCATTCTGTGAGGATAAGATACTTCGATAAGAAGTTAGTGGAAGAATCGCTCAGGGGATATCTGAAAGAAATGGAGGAAAAACACCCTGAAGTAGAACGCGTGCTCCTCTTCGGCTCCTTTGTTCGGAATGAATGCGTGCCGGGGAGTGATATAGATTTGCTTGTGATACTGAGCGAGTCAGAAGAGTCTTTCTTAGAAAGGATACCACGCTTTTTGCCTTCTCGGTTCCCGGTAGGGGTAGATGTATTTCCTTATACAGCGGAGGAAGTAGAAAAGATGATGCGCGAAGGTAATTTCTTCATAAGAAGAGCATTGGAAGAAGGAGTGGAGGTTTTTCGTAAAAATGTCGGAAGAGGGCAGGAAGGCAAGGACTGAGCGGATAGTTGAGGACAGGAAAATAATCATGAAAAAATGCCCAGTTTGCGGTTCCGGGGAGCTGAAGAAAGGAGAGATTGAGGAAGAGATGTTCGGAATATCTCTTGGAAGATGCGAAGCCGAGATATGTGATACATGCGGAGAATCTTTTGTTGACGAAGCAAATGTGCGAACAATAGAACAAAAGGCGAAGAAATTGGGTATATGGGGCATTGGTAAGAAGATAAAAGTTGTACGGGCAGGAGAATAATTGGGAAAATGAGATATATCTTATTTATTGACAATCCCTCTTGCAAATGTTAAAAACGCTCTAATTGCATTTGTATCTTTAAGATCCTCTCCTATATCAACGATATCAGAGAACTCGATTTCAGCAATATTCGATAGTCTTTGATAGACATTCACTGAACCACCTCTAATGCCTTTTTTATCGCCTCCTTTTCTGCTTCAAGGTGATCTAACCTAAAGAACTCTTCCCATGTCCCTTCTTCTTCTATTTCTCCCTTTTTATATCGGTCTTCGAATTCTTCTATTGACGATATTTCATATTTTTTTGCAATATTGAATATTTCAGATTCGCACTGTACCAGTCTAACATGCAGATACGTTTTTACTGATTCTTTCTCCAGATCCTCCTGGCTTAGATTCAACATTGAAGATATTTTTGGTATTGTGCTCATATTCTCCTCCTTATGCCTTTAATGCACCCCTTTTTTATAATCTTTTTCACACATTTTTACATCTCTTTTATTATGTTTTTTCCCTCTTAATAATATTATCTTGACTTTGTCACATTTCAAATTTACCGCAGAGAACGCTGAGTTCGCAGAGAGAATAAGGGGTTAGTTGTCAGATATTATAGTCATTCCGAAAATTATAACCACAAGATTACACAACACTTTTTCTTTTTTACAAAAAGAAAACCTGTGCTAAAAGAAAAACAAATATGTTCTTTTGGTAAAGCTTTTCTTTAAGCCCTTACAGGACTTGCGGGGTCGTGGGGCAGAGCCCCACAGTGCTAAAAGAAAAACTAAGAGAAGATTTTTAGTCAAGGTTTTTACCGAAGGTAAAAAAGTTGTTGGTAAAGCTTTTCTTTAAGCTCTTACAGGGCTTGAGGGGTCGTGGGGCAGAGCCCCATAATTCTCACGAGAAAATTTAAAGATACAAGAGGTCAGAAGTCAGAGAACAGAAATTACTTAGATTTTAAAAAATTCAAAAATTCAGGCAATTTTCGAACTTTGTTTTCTGTTTTCTATTCTCTGATTTCTGGTCTTGTGTCTATCTTGTGAAATCTCGTGGTTTTTTACATCAGCTATACAAACTTCTTCTTCACCTTTCTTCTCCGCCCCACGCGGCGTCCCTCTTCAGATGCTTTATACGGTAACCGTATAGAAGAGGGGGTGACACGAAAAATAGACGAACACCCTTTTCAGACACCTTATACGATAACCATTCACGGTAAAAAATTTTTGTCTGTTCGTTTCTTTTTACTTTCAAATATTCAAAACAAAAGTATCAATAGTGCGATAGAAATAAGGAACTGTTATAAATGCATATTTAAAGATTGGGACTCTATTTTTCATTGAAATTGAATTTGAAGAAATAGAAAAGCTTTTATAGGGCTATGGGTGAATGTATGATCGAGGTATAGAGAAATAGAAAACAACCGAAAAGCTTTTATACAGTAAATTTTTTTGTATGTATGTGCAAGAAAGAAAAAATAAATATTTAGGGGGTGAAAAGGAAAAAAAGTGAATGGTAACGGAAATAAAATGGTTCTGATGGCGATAGCAGTGATTGCAGTCGGTATGTTCGCTCTTCCAAGTACGGTGGCGCTCTTCAGCGGACAGCATACGTGGTATGGCTTGGGAGATACGGGAAATCAGGTTCCGTGTCGGAAGTGTCACATGGATATACAGGATGAGATGATCTCAGATGACAATGGTGTGCACAGGAGTTTAAGTGATACACCAGGTCCAAGCTCGTGTCTCTGTCACAGGGTGACGACGGAAACGACGAGGTTAGGAACGGGCGTTGCAAGTGGTGATGAGATAGGTTCCACTGCTGGAACTACATCGCACGCAGCAGAAGCCATAGCATGTATGCTTTGTCATGAAAACCACACGATCTATCCATTCGCAGGTGGATTCAATCAGTCCGCGGTTTACGAGGCTACCGGTGTACCGGAAGAGGATCAATATTACTACAACGACTCCGTTGGTAAAGGAGGAGAGGCTGCGGCACACAACCAGTTCATTAGAGAAGCAATAAAGAACCCGCTGATGGCGGATTCAAACGAAGCCTGTATCGCATGCCATACAAGAATCGGTGTGAACATCACGTGGACGAAGAACGAGTACCTGGTGTTCAATGCAAGTGAGAACGCAACAGGTTGGTGGAATGTCACTGAATTCGCAGCCGGTGGCGAGAACGTGACGTATGTGAGTACATCGAACGAGTGGACTAGTCCACCATGAGAATAAAGAATAGATAGAGAAATAGCCCCTTTCCTTTTATCAGGGGTTATTTATTTTTTATTTTATTTTTATTGTAGCAGGAAATAGAGGGTGCGGATATGAAAAGTCAAAAAATAGTATTATTGACAGTTGCGATAGTCGTAGTTGGTATATTTGCACTGCCGGGCACGGTATCGCTCTTCAGCGGACAGCATAGCTGGTATGACCTTTCAGGTGGACCGAATGAAGTGCCCTGCGAGAAGTGTCATGCTGAGATAGAAGATGAAATGCAGAGTAGCGAGAATGGTGCGCATGGTAATTTGACCTGCGCTATGTGCCACCGAACTCCATTTACTGATTATACCTATGGGAGTGGTGAGGGCGGCAGCTATACAGCGGGTGAGGAGGCACATGCCGCATCTGTGGTCCAGTGTATGGATTGTCATGGGATTTACCATGATCTCCCTATTTCTCCTCCTCCTTGGAACCACGTGTTAGATCCTGAGTATTCCGGACCGTGTGTAAAATGCCATTGGAGTGGAGGTTATCTTGATTTCATATCAGCAGGCGGTTTCGGAATAGAAGACCCTGCGAACCCGGGTCATAATACTACCGATACAGACACAGGCGAAAAGGCAGCGCACAAGCAGTTCGTGCTCGATGCGATGGGTGATGATTTAATGGAAGGTGCAAACGAAGCATGTATCGCATGCCATACGAGAATCGGTGTGAACATCACGTGGACGAAGAACGAGTACCTGGAGTTCACAGCAAGTGAGGACGCAGCGGGTAACTGGACTATCCCAAGCTTCACAGCCGGTGGCGAAAACGTGACGCAGGTGAATTCATCGAACTCGTGGACTAATCCATAAGAATAGATAGGTAAATAGCCACTTTTCTCTTTTTATTGTAACAGAGCGTAGGAAAGAATGGTTATGAAAAGCGGAGAAATAACATTATTAGCAGTTGCGGCAGTCGCAATCGGCACGTTCGCATTGCCAAACACGGTATCGCTGTTCAGCGGACAGCATAGCTGGTATGACCTGGGACCTGCGGGAAGCCAGGTTCCATGTGAGAAGTGTCATGATGATATCGCAGATGAGATGGCTTTAACAGGCGCACACGTGAATATAAAGTGTGAGGGGTGCCACAGAACCGATGCAAGGGTTGGATATGCAATAGACCTGGAGGGAGATGTTGATCCGGGCCAGGGTGCACATGCGGCATCTACCCAGGAGTGTATGATATGTCATACGCGAAGTCCAACAGGCACAAACTTCACGCATTACTACATTGGGGATGAATGTGGTGACTGTCATGGTACGCCTTTTATGGCGCCACCTGCAGGAGGGTTCAACCTGACCGGGCATACTGATGATACTGGAGAAAAAGCCGCACACCTTCAATTTGTTCAGGACTCGATGGATGAACCTTTAATGGAAGGAGCGAATGAAGCATGTATCGCATGTCATACGAGAATCGGTGTGAACATCACGTGGACGAAGAACGAGTACCTGGGCTTCACAGCAAGTGAGGACGCAGCGGGTAACTGGAGTATACCCAGCTTCGCAGCAGGAGGCGAGAACGTGACGCAGGTGAATACGTCGAACGAGTGGACTAGTCCACCATAAGAATAAAGAATAGATAGAGAAATAGCCCCTTTCCTTTTATCAGGGGTTATTTATTTTTTATTTGATTTTTATTGTAGCAGGAAATAGGGAGTTCGGCTATGAAAAGCCCAAAAATAGTATTATTGACAGTTGCGATAGTCGCAGTTGGTATATTTGCACTGCCGGGCACTGTATCGCTGTTCAGCTGACAGCACAGCTGGTATTATCTGAGCGGCATAGGGAATGATGTGCCCTGTGAGAAGTGTCACGCGGATATTGCGGAAGAGATGGATGCTCTTGTAGGACCGCACACGAATGAGACGGGTTATGGAAGGCTTAAGTGCGGGGATTGTCATCGGATGTTTCCGATTGAGCATAAGAATACGAGTTTTGACACTTATACTTATGCCTCCGGGGATGGTTCGGGAGCAGAGCCGGGAAAAGAGGTTCATGCCGCTTCTACGGTTCCTTGCATGTATTGCCATAGCGGAAATGAATCCGGCATGATGGATTGCTTATCATGCCATTTTGAGCTAATAGGTCATGAGGGCAGATACACAGATGGGGTTTGCAAGCGGTGTCATCATTTGCCTCATGGTTACCACACCCCGCCGGCGGGTGGCTTCAACTTGACGACAAATGCAACAGACACCGATGAAATGGCGGCACACAAAACGTTCGTGCTGAATGCGATAAGCAATCAGGATATGGAGGATGCGAACGAAGCCTGCATCGCATGTCATACGCATATAGCAGTGAAGATAACATGGACGCATGCATACAGTCTTGAATTCAACGCATCATTCGAGGATGGTTTGTTTCCGCCAACGCATTT
>JAUVZJ010000068.1 GCA_030602585.1 Candidatus Methanophagales archaeon
ACGGATGAGGGAAGCGACGAAGAAAGCGGCAGTCACCACTGATAGCTTTGGTATTTCCTCTGCGCTTGTTCCTTTTCTTTTACTCCACCAGATCGCTACCGCTATCAACACACCTGTTATCGCCCATCCCGCTGCCAATACCGGCAGAGATAACACTCCATCTGATATATGCACCATTTTTGCTCTTGCTTATCGCTTTCTTCTTTTTACCAGGTACACTACGATTAACAACCCGACTATCGCAGTTAGCGCGCCAAATCCGGGTGCTTCTTCACCAGCAGGTGTTTCCAGTGTTGCTACCTTATCTTCTAAGGATTCCACTCTGCTTTTTATCTCTTCAATTGTGGGTACTTCCTTCGCTGGGAATGCCGCCAATACAGGGATTATAAACACTCCTCTTTTGTCCAGTCCGTCCTCTACTTCCTTCGTTGCTCCAACAAACCATATACCCGGCTCGTCAAGCGAATATATGAAATCTCCTGCTTCATTCGTCTTTGTCACCCTTGTGAATATCATTGGCGGATCCTGTGAGTATTTTTCTTTTACTTCTTCCACAAGCTTATCTGCGGTTTCCTTAGGGTTATATTTCTCCACTTCTACCGTGGCATCTGGAAGTAGCTCTCCGTTGTATAACGCCTTTCCACTGAATACAAAGCTTTCTTCCATCCCGTAAGGTCTCATGTAAGGAATGACTTCAGCTTCTTGCCCGACTTCTGCATCCCAGCCTTCCCATACCTCTTCTCCACTGTGAATGACTGCTTTTGTATAGTCTATCAAATCGTGCTCTTCTGCTTCCACTTTTACGTATACGATGGAATCTCCCATTTGATCAACGATGAAAGAAGTCTTGTATGCCTTCTTCCCTTGCACTGTTATCTCCGAGAGTGTTAACTTCTCAACAGTGCCATCTGGTTTTCTAACGTGCATTTCGGGTTCGACAGGGAAATCGAGGATTATGCATTCATACGGATGCCCCCAGACTATCCAGATCGTCTTTGTCTCCCCCTGACTTGCTATATAATCCTCCGCTTTTGGCTCCATTGTCCCCGGAAATATCATCGTAAAATGCGCACTCGCCATCCCCACAGCACTTGCAAGGAGTAGCCCTACCAAGAGAATAGTCGCTATCGTAGCTGCCGTTTTTCTTCTCATCTTCTTTTTTCACCTCCTTTTGTTTTTAATATCCAATTTCACAATTCAAATATTTTATGTTATATAAAAGCTTTTTGGTTTTACTTTACTTCTGCCTTATAGTATATTTATTTTACGATTGTATTCTTATAAATTTATTATTCACACAAACTTATTTAAAATTCAATTTGTAAATGTTAAAACAATAGGAGGATGAAATATATTGGAATATTCTATTGAAACGTATGACCTAACAAAGAAGTTCGCACTGCAAAAAGGATTTACCGACTTTCTCGTGCATCCCTTTAGAAAAGATGAGCTAACGGCAGTAAAGAAGGTGAACATAAAGATAGGGAAAGGGGAATTGTTTGGTATTCTCGGACCAAATGGCGCTGGCAAGACCACGCTAATAAAGTTATTGTGCACGCTGATTTTACCCACAGAGGGAACTGCATACGTAAACGGATATAACATCGTAGGAGATAGTGGAAAGGTCCGCGAATCTATTGGTTTTATCACTACCGATGAACGAAGTTTCTACTGGCGACTTACCGGACGACAAAACCTTAAATTTTTCGCTTCGCTTCATAATTTTTATTCTTATGATGCACAAAAAAGGGTAGATGAGCTATTAAATATTGTAGGTTTAATAAATAGAGCAAATGATAAGTTTCTAAGTTATTCTGCTGGTATGAAACAACGGATGGCTATTGCAAGAGGGCTGCTGAACGATCCGGAAGTTGTGTTTATGGACGAACCAACCAAGGGTTTGGACCCAGGCGCAGCACAAAATTTAAGAGGATTTATTAAAGAGCGTATCGTAAAGGAGCAGGGAAAAACGGTTTTTCTCTCGACACACCACCTTGGCGAGGCAGAGCAAATATGTGGCAGAATTGCGATCATTGACGAAGGCGAACTAAGGGTGATTGGGAGTCCAGAAGAACTGAAAAGTACGTTGGACAAATCCAACCCCACATTAGATGATGTGTTTTTACATTACACAGGCAAAGAGTTTAAAGAAGATGGGACGCCAAAACATCCTTACTCGGAACGTAAAAGGATGATGCGTGAAGGGAGAAGAGGGATGATGCGTGGAGGAAGAATAGGGGGGATAAGATTTTGATATACAAAAAAGCGTTTTCTTTTATTATAAGAGACTTTGTACTTCAAACGAGTTATAAATTCGAGTTCTTCTTGAGACTGTTCTTCATGTTTTTCTCGATTTTGACCTTCTATTTTATTTCCAAACTGATTGGAGGTGCGGGATTGCAATATCTTGAACCATACGGAGGAGATTATTTCTCCTTTGTGCTGATAGGCATAGCCTTCTCAGGGTATCTAACGGCGGCACTGAGGGGCTTTTCGGAAAGCATTCGGGGTGAGCAGATGATGGGCACATTAGAAGCAATGCTTGTAACCCCGACTAATACCTCAACAATAATAACTTTATCTTCTCTCTGGAGTTTTATCTTCACTTCTTTTAGAGTTCTGATATATCTTTTGATTGGTGCCTTCTTGCTGGGTGTGGACATGAGTAATGCAAATCTGGTTGCTACTATGCTTATCCTCATTCTGACAATAATATGCTTCAGCAGTATTGGCATAATCTCTGCAAGTTTCATTATGATACTCAAAAGAGGTGACCCGATAAACATGTTATTTATGAGCACATCGGAACTCTTTGGTGGGGTGCTTTTTCCGATTACGGTTTTGCCTGGGTGGCTCCAAACGGTCTCGCATATTTTGCCGATTACATATTCGCTGAGCGGGATGAGACATGCGCTTCTGCAGGGATACTCGCTGCATGCCCTAGCTCCAGATATAATCGCATTGGCAGTATTCACAGTTGTGCTGGTGCCGCTGGGTTTATTGGCGTTTAAGTATGCGGTAAAAAAAGCGAAGGTGGATGGAACTCTCATTCAGTATTAGTTTAAGCTTAGTCCACATCAACACTTCCGAAAAAATAAGTGTTTTATATTCCCTCGCTTCTATTGAATAGATAAGCGCTCAACAATATTAAACCAGCACAGAATGCGGTTACTGCCAAAAGGTCAAGCCACATCGGCAGTGTAGATACACCGATTAATGCGCCACGCAAACCATCAACTCCGTAGAACAGAGGGTTAAAGTAAGCTATTATCTGGATTGGATAGGGCAGTTTAGTTACGGGGAAAAATGCGCTTGATAGGAGGAAAAGAGGAAGAGTCAAAAATGTTTGTATGCCTTGAAACGATCCGAAGTCTTCCATTTGTGTTGATATTACTATACCAACACTTGTAAAAGTTAATCCAATCATTAAAATGAATAACAAAGCAATTGGTATGTAGAACAGATTTAAATCAACACCTATCAATGGTACCAATAATATTATAATGATTCCCTGGAGAATTGAGATTGTGGCAATGCTGAAGTTATTTCCCAGTACTATACTTACTCTTGATATAGGCGCTACCATCATCTCTTTTAAAAATCCAAATTTCTTGTCCCACAAAATTCTCATTCCGCCCATCATCGAGGAAAAGAGGAGACTCATTCCTATTATTCCAGGTAGCATAAAAGCCATGTAATCTATCCCCGTTGACTCCGTTAAACCCATACTACCCATGCTTACCGAGCCTCTAAGTCCCGTTCCCATGAGGAGCAGCCAAAGTAGTGGCTGTCCTAAATGACTAATGAAACCTACCTTATATCTCGAAGATAACTTTATTCCACGCAGCCAAATGATATAGATCGCCTTTACGTTCTTTTTTATATTCATTTTGTTTAGGTTTCACTCTTATCTTATTCTCACCCCGGATGTCATTCTGCTCGCAACCATTCGCAATCTACGATCCGGTGGTGCCCTCTCTTCTCTGAGCTTTTTACCCGTGTAGCGTATAAAAACATCATCCAATGTTGGTTTGTGTAAGTCAATAGTGGTTATTTCGAAGTTTTTAAACTCTTTTAAAGCATCTTTGACCGAAATAAGAGCATCTATCAGTAAAGCATCGGAATTTTTACTTTCGTTATTAATTCTCAGGCCGATTTTCAATACAACTTCGTTAGCACTAACTCCATTCCCGGCGTTGTTTTGGGTTATATTGACACCTGTTATATCAACCCCAATTTCTCTACGTTTAATGCTTCTTTCAAGTTCCTTCTCGAACACTAAATAATCATAGTTTTTATTGAGTTTTATGATAAATTTATAATCGTTCAAATCGTTCTTTAGTTCTTTCGGGCTCCCAACCGCCTTTATTTTACCTTCATCTATTATCGCTATCCTATCACAGATACTGTCAGCCTCTTCCATGTAGTGAGTTGTTAGAATAATCGTCATTTCTTTTTCATTCGCTATTTCACGTATATATTCCCAGATTTTGTGTCTCGTCTGGATGTCCAAGCCCAGAGTGGGTTCATCCAAAAACAACACTTCTGGGTGATGCAATAAACCACGTGTGAGCTCTAACCTCCTTTTCATGCCACCAGAAAAAGTCTTGACAAAACGGTCCGCCCTGTCATCAAGCTCAACCAGCCTCAAAAGCTCTAATATATTCGTTCTTTCCACGGGAACATCATATATCATGGCGTGGAACTCCATGTTTTCATAAGCTGTGAGGTCGTCGTCGGAACTCGGGTCTTGAAAAACAATTCCAATTGATTTCCTTACCTTGTTGGGTTCTTTAATTATGTCAAATCCGTTAATTAAAGCTGTTCCAGAGGTTGGTCTCAAAATCGTGCATAGCATGTGGATGAGCGTGGTTTTGCCCGCACCATTGGGACCAAGCAGCCCAAATATCTCTCCTTTTCTTATATTGAGGCTTACGTTATCCACTGCCTTGAGTTCTCCATACTTTTTTGTCAGGTTTATAGTTTGAATTATGTTATGAATAGCCCAATCAACTTCTTCCATCATTTCCATTTTGTCTTACAGGTCTTATAGGCACAATATAGGGTTTTCCGTTGTTATTGTTCACCTCAGCCTCCACACCATAAACTCGTTTTATATTATCCGGTGTGAGGACCGAAACAGGATCGCCAGCAGAAAAAATTTCACCGCTATTCATCATTATTATCCTATCAGCGTATCTTGAAGCTAAATTAAGGTCGTGGATAGCCATAATCGCCGAGAGCTCCTTTTCTCTCACGATGTTTTTTTTGATGTCCATTACTTCAAGCTGGTGTCTGATGTCAAGGTTAGAGGTAGGTTCGTCGAGCAAAAGGACATCAGGCTCTTGAGTAAGTGCACGTGCAATGAATACTTTCTGTTGTTGACCGCCGCTGAGCTCGTTAATGTCGCGCATGGCGAACTCTTCGATGTTCAGCAGTTGCAACATCTCCAGAACTTTTCCAGTATCTTTTTCGCTACTTCGCCAGCCAAGATGGGGTCGTCTGCCCATGAGAACGGTGTCGAAGACCGTAGCAGGGAAGATTTGCGAGGTGCTTTGCGGAATATACCCCACTTTTTTGGCGAGTTCCATCAGCCGCATCTCTTTTATATCCCTGTTATCCAGCAGTATATTTCCCTTCTGCGGGACTAAAATCTGGTCTATACATCTGATCAGAGTAGATTTACCTGCTCCATTTGGACCCACCACGCCTAACATCTCCGATTCTGCGAGCTCTATACATACATCCTTAAGTACAGGCACACTTGCGTAACTAAATTCCACTTCCTTTACTTTTAGTTTCATTTTACCAATACTCCCTCCTTCTTCTCATTATCAAGTAAAGAAACAAAGGACCTCCCATGAAAGCTGTGATCACCCCTACCGGGAGGATTACAGGTGCGATGATTGTTCTTGCAATGGTATCAGCGACAAGCAAAAGTGCGGCACCGAAAAGACCAGAAGCAGGGATTAAAAACCTGTTATCTCCACCGATAACCATGCGGCACATGTGCGGGGCAACCAATCCTATAAATCCTATGGCTCCAGTGAAGCTTATGATGGCCGCAGCTAACAAGGAAGCAATTATCATTACGGTGATTCTAGTTCGCTCGATGTTTACACCAAGGCTTTTTGCAGTCTCGTCTCCAGCACCCATTACATTGACGTCCCATGACTTCCACATAAGCAAAGGAACACAGACTGCAAGCACGATAGAAACAGGGAGAATGGCATCCCATGACGCTTTTCCAAGACTTCCAACCATCCAGAATACCACCGCTTTCACCGCTTCTGGCTCTGCAAAGTATTGTATCAAGGTCGTCGCAGCACTAAAGATATATAACATCGCGATACCAGCAAGAATCATTGTCTCAGGCGTAGCTCTTTTGTAACGGGTCAATCCTATGATAACAAATGTAGGAATTAGGGCGAAGATGAATGCATTTCCTATTATGAGATACTCACCAGCGACAACACCCGCACCTAAAATGATGGCAAGAGCAGCGCCAAATCCCGCGCCTGAAGCGATACCTAAGGTAAAAGGACTCGCAAGTGGGTTTCTTAAAATACCTTGCATCATCGTGCCTGCAATCGCGAGTCCTACCCCAGCTGAAATGCCCATTAAGATGCGTGGCAATCTCAAGTTCCAGACGGCAATCTCTTTGTTCGTTCCGGCATTTTGAAATAGTCCATGAAAGATTATTGAATAGACCTCTGTTACTGTGATAGGATAAGAGCCAAGCGTTGCAGCTACGCCTGCGATAATAAAAATTAAGATGAGAGAAGAGATAATAAATAGGATTTTCCTTCCGATAAACTTTTTGTATTGTGCTTTTATTTCCGCTCTCTCTGTTCCTATTCCAGATATGGTTTCCGTGCTTGACGTCATTTTTATCTCACTCACTTTTTGTCACCACTTTGATTCAAATCGGGTTTCAGTCCCATTTCTTTTATCATGTTGGCGTAGATTGGTAGGGTGTTAATGAAAATAAAGTCCTCTCCAATTTGCGTTTGTTCTCCATAAAAGTGCTTGGTAAATGCAGATGCAATTTTATTTTTGGATTCGAAGATCCCGTGAATTATTCTACGATTTGTTCCAGCCATTATCCAAAGTTGCAAATGGTCATCCCGTCCAAACGAGCCATCTAAGTCGGCATAAGGATGGGCAAGTCGGGTTATAGCCATAGTTTTAGCTATTTCTATCGGAGTAGCTGCGGTGTACCCTTCCATGGGTGTTCCCGGGATTGGGAAAAAGCCCGAGATGTAAATTGTGCTCAAATTCTTAAAATTTTTGAGATAAAAAATATGATTCACTCTGTCTATATATGATTCAGCTATGCCGATCATTATTCCCGTTGCAAGCTTAACACCATGTTTATCTATGAGCTGTGCGACTTTTTTTCTTTCATGTAAGCTATCACCAGGCTTGATTTTTTTAAATAAGTCCTCATTTATGGTTTCAAAGGAGCAACCAATTCTTCCCACTCCAAGCTGTTTAAGTTCGAGGATGTTTTCTTCTGACATGTCTGCACCATAGTTGACGAAAACATCCAGGTTTGTTGATTCCTTTACAATTTTTGTATCCTTTACTGCTTCAGCGCCCTTGTACCCTGAACAACCACCTCCACACTGAACGCCTTTGAATCCGAGTTGTTCTGCAATCTTTGCGAATTCAGTTACCTCTTCTGGAGTTGCTACCTTTGTGAAAAACTTGAATTTTTGGCTTGATTGCCCGCAATACCCGCAAGGAGGATTTGTTTTGCATCCATTATTTGAAGAGAGAATAAATGCATCTAACTTGAAAACTCTTCCAAGATTCTTATCCCTCACATAACTTGCTGTGCTTAGTAATTGAGAAATTTTTACCAATTCATTTGCACTTTCAAATAGGAACAGCGCTTCTTCTTTTGTTATTTCCCTCTCTTTTGCCTCATCCAATATTTCATCAAACTTCATTTCAAATTCCATTTTTAGTTCCTCCTTTTAAATCTTATTTCATTAGTGTCTGCGGTGTTCTTTCTCATGCTGAAAAGCCAATTCGTTAAATGCCTCGAGCTGTGTTCCATTTAAAAGCGCTTTTGCCTTTACGTTGGCGTATATACTATCCCTCACCAAATTTTTGAATCTCTCAGCCAGTTCGTGGATTTTCTGATCGAGACTTTCTGTGTTTATACTATCTTGGTAAACTAAATCTTGAATCTGAAGTTCCAAAATCTTCAATTCGGAAACGTTCTTGAGTTCTGCCACATCGTGTTCCTGCTTCAAACTCTTTAGTTGGATAATCTGGTCTTTTTCTAAGTTCAAGCTGTCTCTAAAGGTCAAGAGGATTTGTGGAAGCATTCCCAAATGCTGGAGTTGCGTGTAATTACTCTTATCGTAACTACTCACCCACCACAAATTTATTGCTGATAAGACTTTATATTATCCATCACAATGGTTGTAAATAAAACGTTTCGATTGATGGAGGAACAATGTGATGTATATACCCACCCGTGATGAAATTCGTGCAGCCTA